>JAEVZE010000047.1 GCA_023392395.1 Bacillota bacterium | reverse complement strand
GTAGAGATCCTCACCAAGGCGGTCACGCTGGTGATGATCGGCGCGGGCTATGAGACCGGCAATATGGGCATGGCGCAGTCGTTTGTGATCACGATCATCGTCATTGAGGTTATGCTGCTGGTCATCGCCACCGGCATCCTGTTCGGGGCCTATAAAAACAACGGCTCGCTGATGACCGACCAGCTCAACAACCTCAAAGGATAACGCTGTCAGCGAAATCTGACGAATGGATGGAGGCATCCGATGGAAAGCTTTTTCATGTCGCCGCCGGTCACGTTTCTTCTGTTCCTGCTCATGTCTTTTGGCGTATCGCTGATTTCCAAGCGGCTGGCCGCACGCGGCAAGGATTCGGCCGTCAAGATGCAGCCCTACGCCTGCGGCGAGAGCATGGAAGAAAATCAGGGCCAGCCAGACTATACCCAGTTCTTCAAGTTCGCGTTTTTCTTCACTATCATGCACGTGGTCGCGCTGGTGGTGGCGACCGACCCGGCGGGGCTCACGATCACGTCGGCGGTGTACCTGGGCGTGACGGTGCTTTCGCTGTTCATGCTGCTGCGGAGGTAAAAGAATGAAAACCATCGACAAGATCCTGACCTGGGCCAGGCTGAAATCGCCCTGGATCATCCACTTCAACTCGGGCGCCTGCAACGCCTGTGACATTGAGGTGCTGGCGGCGCTGACGCCCCGCTACGACGTGGAGCGCTTTGGCGTACAGCTGAAGGGCTCTCCCCGGCACGCGGACGTGCTGGTCTGCTCCGGCCCGGTCACGCTGCAGCAGCGCGACAGGCTCACGACCATCTACGAGCAGATGCCCGAGCCCAAATTCGTCATCGCGGTGGGCACCTGCGCCTGCTCCGCGGGCGTGTTCGACGGCTGCTACTGCGTGGAGGGCGGCATCGACACCGCCATCCCGGTGAACATGTATGTGCCCGGCTGTCCGGCCAAGCCGGAAGCCATCATCGACGGCGTCGTCAAGCTCTTGAAAACACTGGAGGGCAAGGAAGCAAAAGCCAAGAAGGGGAAGAAGGTGGAAGCCGTGGAAGAACCCAAGGCTGCCGCCGAGGAACCCAAGGCGATCGAAGAGGAAACCAAGAAGGCGTGAGGAGGCGGGCGCATGGAAACAAATTTTGACAGAGAAAACGGTCTGCTGAACCGCCTTGCCGAACGCTTTGGCTTGGATGTGAGCCAGGCAGTCGTCAAGGTTCGCAGGATCTACGTGAGCGTGCCGGAGGAAATCTTCATGGATGCGCTCAAATTTTCACGGAATGAACTGGGTTTTGACCATCTGGTCACCATCACCGGCCTGGACACCGGCGAGAATTTTGAATTCCTCTACCACATCGCCGAGCCCGGCGGCGTCCTGATGACGCTGAAATACAAGACCCACCGGGAGGACCCTGTGGTCATCCCGACGATACTGCCGATCTACAACGGCGCTACCTTCTACGAGCGGGAGCTGGAAAGCCTCCTGGGCGTCACGGTGGAAGGATTGACCCCGGGCAGGCAGTATCCGCTGCCCGACAACTGGCCCAAGGGACAGTATCCGCTGCGCAAGGATTGGAAGCCCGGCATCGCGCGCGAGGCCAAACCGGAACTGGCGCAGGACGCCAAACCTGGGTTGGCAGAACCCACAAAGGGGGTGTAGACGTGGAAAAGGACAACAGGATTATGATCCCGCTCGGCCCTCAGCATCCCGCGCTGGAGGAGCCCGAAAGCTTTAACCTGCTCTTGGACGGCGAGCGCGTGGCGGCGGCAACCGTGCTTTTGGGATACAACCACCGCGGCATGGAAAAGGCGGCCGAGAGCCGTACCTATGTGCAGAACATCTACCTGCTGGAGCGCATCTGCGGCATCTGCTCCCACTCCCACTCCACCTGTTACGTGCAGACGGTGGAGACGCTGGCGGGCGTGGAAGTCCCCCGCCGCGCGCTGTACCTGCGCGCACTGGTGGGCGAACTGGAACGCATCCACAGCCACCTTCTGTGGCTGGGCATCGCGGGGCATGAGATCGGCTTCATGTCGCTGTTCATGTACGCCTGGCGCGACCGCGAAATCGTCATGGACATACTGGAGATGCTGACCGGCAACCGCATCAACTACGGCATGAACGCCATCGGCGGCGTGCGCCGCGACATCACGCCCGAGCAGGCCCAGAAAGTCCTGGAGGCCGTCGACGCATTACAGGCCCGCACGGAATATTATCAAAAGGCGGTGCTGGCGGAGGAAACCGTGGCGCAGCGCCTCTCCGGCGTGGGCAAATTGTCCCGCGAGGACGGACTGCGCCTGGACGCGACCGGCCCGGTGCTGCGCGCCTCCGGCGTGAAGCGGGACGTTCGCAGGGACGATCCCAACGGCATCTACCCCGAACTGGACTTTGAAGTGATCACCGACGAGCACGCCGACGTGTTCGGCCGAACGGTCGTCCGGGTGCTGGAGCTGATGGAGAGCTACAAGATGATCCGCCAGATCCTGAAGCAGCTGCCCGAAGGCCCGATCGCCGTGAAGGTCCCCTTGCGCATCCCGGCGGGCGAGTGTATCAGCCGCTACGAAGCCCCCCGCGGCGAGGACATCCATTACACCCGCTCCAATGGCACCGACAAGCCCGACCGCGTAAAGGTCCGTGCCCCTACGCTTGCGAATTCGGCCGCCATCGCCCACATGATCGAGGGCGGGTATCTCGCGGACGTGCCCATTGTGATCGCGGCCATCGACCCCTGCTTCTCCTGTACGGACCGCATGGTGCGCGTCACGGACGCCGGGAGCGGCCAGGAAAAGCTGTTCGACTGGGAAGGCCTTCGGAAATACAGCGTTGCGTGGTATGCGAAGCAGGGCGTTGACCTGTCCGCCACCAGCATGAAGCTGAGGGGAGATTGATCGGCGTGTGGCTAGCCCTGTTCCAAATCGTCATCTTTCCGGGATTTTTGTTCCTCAGCGCATTGTCGCTGGTGGTTGAGTACGTCGACCGCAAGCTGTACGCAAGGCTACAGAACCGCGTGGGCCCGCCGTGGTATCAGCCGCTGGCGGACATCGTAAAGCTTCTGTCCAAGGAAGCCATCATCCCCTGCGATGCGGAGCCGCGCGTGTTCAGCGCGATCCCGGTATTCGCGTTTGCGGCCACCTGCGCGGCGTTTCTGTACATCCCGATCTGGAGCGTCACCTCTTTGCAACCATTTGACAGCGACCTGATCGTGGTCATGTACTTTTTAACCATCCCCGCGCTGACGTTCTTCCTGGCGGGCTGGTTTTCCAAGTCGCTTTTTGCGGAACTGGGCGCAATCCGCGCGATGACGCAGCTGTTCGCCTACGAAGTGCCGCTGTACATGGCGCTTCTGGGCCCGGCGCTGCTGGCCGGCACCTGGTCGATCAGCGGCATCACGCTGTTCTACCATCAGCACCCGGCGCTTCTGCTGGTCAACATCCCGGCGCTTGTGGTGTCCCTCATCACCGCACAGGGCAAGCTGGAGCGAGCGCCGTTTGACATCCCTGACGCCGAGACCGAGATCGTCGGCGGCACGTTCACCGAGTACAGCGGACGGCTTCTGGCCATGTTCAAGATGACGCTGAACACGGAGTTGGTCGTGGTCGCGGCGCTGATCTCCGCCATCTTCTTCCCGCTGTTCATCGGCGGAAATGTCGTGGTGGGCTTCCTGCTGTTCCTGGTCAAGCTGCTGGCCATCGTATTCCTGCTGTCGCTGATGCGCGCCGCGCTGGCCCGCTTCCGCATGGATCAGATGGTGGACTTCTGCTGGAAGATCCTGGCGCCGGTCGCCCTCGCCCAGATCCTGATCGACCTGATTGTCAAAGGAGCGCTACTCTAGATGAAAACCACGGGCAATATGGTCCCCTTCCTTCTCAACATGATGACGAAAAAGTCCGACACCGTGCTGTATCCGGCGGTGCAGGCGCAAGTACCGGACAAGTTCCGGGGTGCGCTGAAGTTCCACGCGGACAAGTGCGTCGGCTGCAAGCTGTGCATGCGCGTGTGCCCGGCCAACGCCATCACCATCGAAAAGGTGGCGGACAAGCAGTTCAAGGCCATCGTCCACCTGGACAAGTGCCTCTACTGCGGCCAGTGCGTGGACACCTGCAACAAGGACGCGCTGGAGAATACCCAGAACTTCGAGCTGGCCAGCGCCGACAAAGCTTCCCTGACGGTGGAAATCTGAGCCGTGAACGTCGAAGCATTTTTGAACGCTTGGCTTGAGGGCGCAACGCGCCTGGTGGTCGTGGGCGCGGGCTCCACGCTCCGGGGTGACGACGCCGCAGGCATGGAAGTCGTGACCCGCCTCCTTGCGGAGTTCCCGCCTGAGACCCATCCCCACCTGATGTTCTGCCCCGGCGAGACCGCGCCGGAGAACTTCAGCGGCAAGATCCGCGCCTTCAACCCCACCCACCTTCTCGTGGTGGACGCGGCAGACGTGGGTCTTGCGCCCGGCGAATGCACCCTGATTCCGCCGGAAAGCGTGGGCGGCCCCACATTCCTTTCCCACATGCTGCCGCTCAAGGTCCTGATCAACTATCTGGTGGGCGATACCGGCGCAAAGGCGGCGCTTCTGGGCATCCAGTACCAGAGCCTGGAGTTTGACGCCCCCATGACTCCTGAGATCGCCTCCGCCGTGGACAAGCTGTGCCATGACCTCCGCTGCGCCTTCGGGGCATGCTGGAAACCGTAAGAACAGACCGGATGGATTCAACAGCCTGCCGCTTATGAAAAGCGGCAGGCTGTTGCGTTGTGTTCTTCAGATCCTCCTACATATGACTCCGATTTCAGGCGATGTCGCTTCGTAGGCGTCGCCGCGCAGATTGGACAGCGCCGCCTCCACTTGAAAGCCGTTTTCTTCGAGCTCCGACCGGATGGAGTCCGGGGTAAAGAATGTCTGCCAGACGCGGTAGACCTTCGTACCGCCGCCATCCAGCACGATGTACCGGTCGCACAGCGCGCTGATTTCCGGGTAGAAGAGAACATCCTCCAACACGAAATGCGGGTGCGGCCGCCAGAAGCCCAGTTCCGACGCGTACCATTTGGCGGGCGGAGCATCCATTTTGCGCCGGTATGCGGCCATGTCGGGCACGTCGAACGCGAAAAAACCGCCGGGTTTCAGAGCCCTACGGATGTTCCCGAGCAATCGCCGCCTGTTTTCCGGGTTCAGTACTCCGTAGTCTTGGGAGATCATCAGCGCCGCGTCAAGCCATCCTTCCCCGAAGGGCTCAAGGTAGCTTCTCAGCATATACTCTTCCCGCGCGCAAGCGTGTTCCCGTGCGTAGCGGATCGAGTTTTCCGACCGGTCGATCCCGGTCATGCGTATCCGTTCTGCGGCCAGACGCGCGCAGTAGAGCCCGGGGCCGCAGCCCAGGTCCGCCACACAGTCGCCGCTCTTCAGACCCATCGCGCGCGTCAGGTACTCGCAGATCGCTCGGATTTTCTCCGGCCGGTAGCTGGCGGCGTCGGTATCCGGCGCGAGGTGCGCCTCCAGCATGCCCTTTGCAATATGCGGATCGTTCCAGAGCTCCTCGCCCGGTTCGTAAGGCACAGGCCGCCGGGCCGCGCCGTAGAGATCGTCAAACACCATGAATGCATTCTCC
>JAEVZE010000431.1 GCA_023392395.1 Bacillota bacterium | reverse complement strand
CCTCAACATAGACACAAGGCGGTAAAGCCATTGACAAACCTGAAGGAAAATGATATTATTTTCTTTAGGTACTTTGTGGAAACTGAAGAGGATAAGACGACCTCGGAGGACGTCACCGTTCGGACTGCGCCCTTTATTTCAGGAAGTTTTCCGTAATGGCGCGGGTTGGTGTTCCGAACGGCATGGTTGTTTTTTTTTGAGCAAATACGATCTTGTAGAATAGCGGGGGTAAGTACGTTGAAAGTCGGTCTGATTGGCTGTGGCGGCATGGGCAGCGTGCACAACAACTGTCTCAAGGCGCTCTCCGGGACGATGGACGTCGAAGTGACGGCGATTGCGGAATGCAGAAAAGAGTTTCTGGACAGGGCGAAAGCGCTCTGGCCCAAGGCTGCGCTGTATGAAACGGGCATGGATCTACTGGAAAACGAAGACGTCGAGCTGGTGCACATCTGCCTGCCCAGCTACCTGCACGCCTCCCATGCGGTGCGCGCCATGGAAAAGGGCATGAATGTCATGCTGGAAAAGCCCGCGTGCCTGACGGAAGAGGAATGCCTGCTGCTGCAAAAGACGCAGCAGGAGACCGGCGCGAAGGTGATGATCGGGCAGGTTCTGCGCAGCTTCCGGGAATATGAGTACCTGAAACAGGCCTATTCCGATGGGCGCTTTGGCCGCCTGCGCTCCATTGTGATGCAACGCGTCAGCGGGGACGTGACCTGGGGATTTGAAGACTGGTTCCACGACGCGAAGAAAAGCGGCTCGGTGGTCCTGGACCTGCACATTCACGACGCGGACTTTTTACGGTACATGCTGGGCGAGCCGGATGACGTGCGCGTGGTGGAGGCGACGCGGTTTTCCGGCGGCACCGTAAACCACATCGTCACCTCCTACCGTTTCGGCGGCGTTCAGGCGCTGGCGGAGGGACTGTGGGATCTGTCGCCCGCGTTGCCGTTCCGCGCAAGCTTCCGGGCCATGTTTGACGAGGCGACAGTCGTGTTTGACAGCAAGGCCGAGCCCGCCGTTGTCGTGTACAAAAGGGATGGCGGAACGTTTGCGCCGGAGCTTGCGGAAGAAGCGCTTGCGGCCCAGCAGAGTTCGGGCCTCAACATCAGCGCCCGCGGCCCCTATTTGGAGGAAATCCGCTATTTCCTCGAATGCCTCGATCGCGGTCTGACCAACGAGCGCGCCCCGCTGAGCGAGGGGATTAAGAGCGTCCGTTTGGCCCTCAGGGAGTACACAATGGCTCTTGAAGCCAGTGTAAATTCATAAGGGAGGTCCAACCCCAAATGAAAAAGCGTACCCTTGCCCTCGTGTTGTCGATCGCCTTGGTTCTGGCGCTGGTCCCGGCCGCCTTTGCCGAGTCTACCGACCAGATCACCCTCTCCGTGTTTGACGCGCACGCCTATGGCCTGGACGAATACGCCCAGATGGTCGCCAACTTTGAGGCCGCCAACCCCAACATCAAGATCGAAGTGCAGCATGCCGCCAATGATTCGACGACGCTTTTGAACGCGCGCGTCAACAGCGGCGACATCCCCGATGTGTTCGACGTGCAGGTGGGCTCCAGCGCGCAGACCTACTACGAGTACGCCTACGACTGGTCCAATGACGCCGATGTGCTCGCGCTGTTCAACGAAGACGCCATCAAGACGGGCATGAACGCCGACGGCAAGGTCATGTCCCTCCCCTGGACGTATGAGAACATGAGCATCATCTACAACAAGGACCTCTTTGAAAAGGCCGGCATCACCGAGGTGCCCAAGACGATGAGCGAGCTGGAAGCAGCCTGCGAGAAGCTCAAGGCCGCCGGCATCACGCCGTTTGCCATCGCCGCCAAAGAGTCCTGGGTGCTCAACCACCTGTCCACCCACTTCATGATGATCAAGGACCTGAACGCCGCCGGCACGGTGCAGGCGCTGAAGGACGGCACCTACACGTTCGCGACGCTGCCCAACTTCCAGAACTACTTCAAGATGCTCGACCTGGCCGTCAAGTACGGCCCGAGCAAGCCGCTTGAGATCGACTGGGAAACCTGCGAGAACAAGCTCGTCAACGGCGAAGCCGCGATGATCCACATGGGCGACTGGTGCCAGGCGACTCTGGACAGCTTCAACCCCGACGCCAAAGTCGCTTTCATGCCCTGCCCCGTCAGCGAGAATCCCGAGGACGTGAACGTCCTGTCCAACATCTCCTGGACGTACCTCGTCAACAAGGATTCCAAGAACCTCGAAGCCGCCAAGAAGTATCTTCTGTACATCCTGACCTCTGAGGATGGCATCAAGTGGGCGACCGCCACCGTCGGTGCCGCGTCCGCCGCGAAGAACGACATGCCTGTCAAGGGCGAACTGGCCAACGACGCCGCGGGCTACATCGCCAAGGGCGAGACCAGCGCCTGGATTCACACGCTGTTGCCCAATGGCTGGGCGGACAATGTCGGCCCGCTCTACCAGGCCTACATGCTGGGCCAGATGACCGCCGAGGACGTCTGCGCGGCGATGCAGGACTTCTTCGTGTACTGATCCCAGACTTCGCCGGATAGAAGCCCCATCATTGGGCGGAGCCGTCCCACCGGAGGCTCCGCCCTAATGGATTGTTCGAAGGATGTGTCTAGATGACGCTGAAAAACCGGAAGAAGACAAGGCTGAAAAACGGGCTGCTGTTTGCGCTGTTTACGGGGCCGGCGCTTTTGTTTGTGCTGTTTGCGACGGATATTCCCTTTGTGATGAACCTCTATTACTCGGTGTTCGACTGGAACGGCGTCAGCTCGAAGATGACCTTTGTCGGGCTGAACAACTTCCTCAAGATCCTGACCGGCGACAGGATGTTCACAAAGGCGGCGCTGTTCACCGCACGCTACGCCGTGTTTTATGTCATCATCGTCAACCTCCTCTCCCTTACGATCGCGGTCTCGCTCGCCAAGCCCAAGCGCGTCAACAATCTGGGCCGCGCGTTTTACTATGTGCCCTACATCATCAGCCTCACCGCGCTGAGCCTGATCTGGAAATTCATCTTCGGCCCAGGGTTTGAATCCCTGGGTACCCTCACAGGCTGGCAATTTTTCGGCTGGAGCTGGGTGGGTACGCCCAACCTGGCGTTCTACGTCGTCGTGATCATGACGGTCTGGCAAAACGTGGGTTTCTACATGGTCACCTACATCGCGGGGCTGATGGCGGTGCCTAACGATGTGCTCGAAGCCGCGACCATCGACGGCGCTTCACGGTTCCAGATGTTTCGCAATGTGACGCTGCCGCTGATCATGCCGGCGGTCTCCATCTGCATGCTGACCTCGCTGACCTTTGCGTTCAAGCTGTTTGACGTGATCATGGTGTTCACCAAGGGCGGCCCCGCCAACGCCACCGTTTCGGTCGCCTACAACATCTATAAAGAAGCATTTGTCAGCAACAAGTACGGCATCGCGACGGCGAAGTCGCTTGTGTTCTTCGTTGCGGTTCTCATTGTGACCGTGATCCAGATCAGGGTTACAAAGTCGCGGGAGGTTGAGAGCTGATGAAGAAGCAACTCAGAATCAGCTGGCTCGGGTGGGCCATTCTTGTGCTGTCCCTGTTGTGGCTGATGCCGCTGGTCACGATCTTCCTGAACTCTTTCAAGCCGTACAACGACATGATGCAGAACTTCCTGTCCTGGCCGACGTCGTGGCGGCTGGACCGCTATATCGATACGTGGACGATCTTCGGCTTCCCGGTGCTGATTCGGAACACGCTTCTGTACACGGTCGTCTCGGTGTTGGGCATCGTGCTGATCGCGCCGATGGCGGCCTACAAGCTCGCGCGCACCAAGAGCCGGTACAGCTCGGCCGTGTTTGTCCTCATCATTCTGCCGATGATGGTGCCCTTCCAGGCCTACATGATCACGCTGACGAAGTTCGCCTCCATGCTGAAGCTGACCGGTTCAAAGACCGGCTACATCTGCGTGAGCATAGGCCTGCTCGTACCGCTGGCCGTGTACATGATCCACGGCTTCATCAAAAACGTGCCGCTGGATTTGGAGGAGAGCGCGCTGATTGACGGCGCGGGGCCGTTTGTCTGCTACTTCCGCATCGTGCTGCCGCTGCTCAAGCCCATCCTGACCACGGTGGTCGTTTTGGACGCGCTGGCGACGTGGAACGACGTCATCACCAACCAGCTGATCGTCGGCGGCAAGGAGACCGCCCTGAACCTGCAAAACGCGCTCTACATGCGCTTCTCCGCGATGAACGCGGACTGGGAGCACGCGCTGCCTGGCATCGTGATTTCGATGATCCCCAGTCTCGTCTTTTTCGTCTTTATGCAGAAGAACATCGTGGGCGGCATCACCGCGGGCGCCGTAAAGGGATAAGAACGGAGGGTTTTTCATGAGAATTGGCGTCATCATTCGTTTGGACAGAGACATCGAGACGCGGTTTGCAGAACTGAAGGAAATGGGCATGGATGGCTGCCAGCTCGTCTGCTGGGACGAGTCATATCTGACGGACGAGATCGCGGAGATGGTCAACCGCGCCGCGAAGAAGCATCAGGTTCATATTTCGGCGTTCTGGTGCGGCTGGCCGGGACCTGTCACGTGGGATTTCTACGAAGGACAGCTCACGCTGGGCCTGGTGCCCTCCGCCTATCGCTTCCAGCGCATGAAAACGCTGCTGAACGGCTCGGATTTCGCCAGGAAACTGGACGTCCGGTATCTCGTGACGCATGCCGGCTATCTGCCCGAAAACCCCTATGCGCCGGAGTACCAGGAAATCCTCACCGCCGTTCGCGCCATCGTGAAGCGCTGCCAGCAGAACGGGCAGTATTTCCTGTTTGAAACCGGCCAGGAGACGCCGGTGACGCTGCGGCGCGTCATCGAGGACATCGGGCTTGACAACGTGGGCGTCAACCTGGACCCCGCGAACCTCCTGATGTACGGCAAGGGCAATCCCTGCGACGCGATGGGCGTATTCGGCAAGTACGTGATGGGCGTCCACTGCAAGGATGGCATGTACCCTACGGACGGCCATATGCTGGGCGAGGAGATGCCGGTGGGCGAAGGCCTTGTGAATTTCCCGAAGCTGATTGCGCTTTTGAAGGAAGCCGGCTATTCGGGAGATTACACCATCGAGCGCGAGATATCGGGCGACGAACAAAAGCGCGACATTCTCAAGGCTAAGGAAATGCTGGAAGCGTTGATTTAGCGATCGTCCCGGGGACGCTTTTATGAGATGAGACAGATTTGGGCGGGCAGCTTGCCGGAGGGCAGAGCTGCCCGCCCTTTCTGTCTGCGCGTATACACATTTCCAGCCGGGCGTTATGGATTTTTCTGTTTGCACATCATTTCACGGTAGGCCTCCGGGCGCATGCCCGATTCCCTGAGGAACATCCGGGAGCAGTAGGACGCGGAGGAGAAACCCGCGCGGCTGGCGGCGTAGGAGATCGTTTCTCCGTTCATCAGAGAGAGGCGCACGGATTCGACGCGCTGCCGGTTGATGTACTGAACGGCGGTCATTTCCAGCTTCTCCTTCACCGTGTGGGAAAGGGTGGAGGGGCTCACGTGCAGCGCCTTGCAGACTTCAGCCAGCGGCAGCGAGCCGTTCAGGTTGGCCTTAACGTAGCGCTCGAATTCCTCGACCAGCGGCATCTCGACGTGGCGCACCAGTTGTTCGTTGTAGATGAACCCCGCCAGCGCGTCCAGCATGCGGATGGCCGCCCTGCGCTTTTCCCGCGTGATGATGGGGATCTGCCGGTAGAGGCCGTCCAATTCTTCAAAATCAAAGCCGTGGGATTCGAGCAGCGACCGCCGAAGCGCCAGCGGCGGCCCGTCCTCAATGCGCACCTGGCCGATCATGAAAAAGCCCAGCAGCCTGTCCCCGTGCACCACGGGGTAGGCGCACTCCTCCAGCCCCGCGTGACAGGGCAGCTCCACGCTCCGGCGGTAGGCCACCGCGCTGGCCAACGCCTCGGAGTCGTAGCGCTGACAGGCCTGCTTCAGCGCAGGCACCGATTGCAGCCGGTGGCAGAAGGCGCAGTCCCCGTCCTTTGTGCCGCTGACGCACTTTTTCCCGTCTGAGCGCCAGAATGTGATGCGAATGCCGGTGAGCTTGACAAAATCCTCCAGCAGCACCGAGAGCCGCTCGTAGTCGATGGCGACGCCACTCATGGTTTTCGTTCCTTTCAGGCTGTAGCAGTTATTTGCATATACCGAGCCATATTTCATACAATTCAACATAAGATATAGTAACACGCTCGAAGTAAAAGCACAATAGTGCATCAGTATGCTGGATCGTACATATAAAATTAGGTTTTCACATGATATAATTCAGGCATATCGAGCGTTAGGAGACCTTAGGCCATGAAAGCAGTCGTCGTCCACAAGCCCTTTGACTACGGAGTCTATGATCTTCCGGTGCCCGAGCCGCCCGCCGGCTGGGCCAGGATCAGGATTCTGACCGCCGCCTTCTGCGCTACGGATCTGGAGGTGCTCTCCGGGCAGATCAAGGCCAAATACCCGCTGACCATCGGCCATGAGTGGTGCGGCGTGGTGGACAAGGTGAACGGGGCGGGCGGGGAACTGGTCGGAATGCGCGTGGCCGGTTCCAACGACGTGTGCTGCCTGACCTGCAGGGCCTGCCGTTCCGGCCTTTGGCGCAACTGCCCGAGCTTTGGCGAGATCGGCTTTGCCTACGACGGCGCGTACGCCGAGTACATGCTGGCGCCAGTCTACGCGCTGCGCCCTCTGCCGGACAACATCTCCGACATACAGGCGGCGATGCTGGAGCCGCTGGGCGTGGCGGTGGGCACGCTGGACAAGCTGGGCGCCAAGCTGGGCGACACGATGCTGATCATCGGCGCGGGCTCCATCGGCCTCAACATGCTGGCGGTGGCCCGGGCGTCGGGCCTTCGCAGGATCACCGTGATGGAGCGGAGCGGCGGGCGGCTGGACATCGCAAAATCCATGGGCGCGGCCTACACGATCGCAAGCGCCCACGTGGACGCCGAGGCCGAGCTGAAAGCGATCTACCCGGATGGGCCGGACATCATCGTTGACTGCACCGGCACCGAGGCGTGCAACCAGCTGGCCTTCCGGATCGCGCCCAAGAGTGGGCGCGTGGCATTGGCCGGATACGGCGCGCAGAAGGATTTTTCCATCCACATCGACGACATCCACATCAAAAACCTCCGGGTCTACGGTTCGGGCAACAACTGGAACGTGATCGACGCCTGCGTGGACCTGGTGGCGGACGGCGTGATTTCCACCGAGCACCTCTGCTCCCGGATCCTTCGCATTGACCAGTTCGAGGAGGCTGTGCGCCTCGCGTCCGCGCGGGAGCCTGGCTTCGTCAAGACGGTCTTTGACTTTCGGTGAGCGCCGTGCGCGTGCTGGGCATAGACATCGGCACCTCGTCGGTCAAGCTGCTGGTGACCGGCTGCGGCGCGCCGGTGGAGCGGTCGGAGCGCTACGGCGGGCTCGGGTTTGAGGACATGTTCGCGGCGTTTTTGCGCGCGGCGCGGGCGCTGGACAAGGCGGTGCCGCTGGAATCCATCGATTCGGCGGGCCTTTCGGGGCTCGCGGGCAGCTACCAGCTGTTTGGGCCCGGCGGAGACGTTAAGGCGGCGGTACACTGGCTGTACCCGGGGCGGGAGCCATACCTGGAGCGGGCGCTGGCCGACCTCCCTCAGGATGAATTCTTCGAAGAGACGATGATGGAGCAGCCCCGCCTCAGCTCCTATCCGCTGCCCACCATCCTGTCCATGAAGGACAGAATCGCGCCGGGCGACCAGCTCCTGCAGCCCAAGGACTATTTTTGCCTCCGGCTTTGCGGCCTTGCGGCCACCGACCCCTACACCTGGCGGGGCCTGGCGCACCCGGAAAGGCGCTCGTATTCGGAGAAACTGCTCGGCTACGCGGGCGTTTCGGAGGAACTGCTGCCGAGGATCGCGGAGCGCCTTGCGCTCAGCCCGGAGGGCGCGCATCTGACCGGCCTTCGGGAAGGCACGCCCATCTTCGTCGGGCTCAACGACTTCTACGCAAGCCTTCTGGGCATCGGCGCGGAGCGCCCTGGCGATGCCTTCGACGTGACCGGAACCAGCGAGCACTTCGGTGCGCTGCACGGAAAACCCCGGCGCGGCAGGTTGATCGCAAGCCCGTTTCCGGGCGAAATGTACGTGCACTACGGCGTGACCGGGTCCAGCGGCGTGGCGCTCACCTGGTGCCGGGAGAATTTCGGCGAGCGCGAACCGCATGTCCCGAAGCGGGCCCCGGTGTTCCTGCCCTACCTGATGGGCGAGCGCGCGCCGGTGTTCGACGTGCACGCGCGGGGCATGCTGGTGGGCCTGACCGACCAGACCGACGCCGAGGCTCTCCGCTACAGCGTGTACGAGGGCGTTGTGTTCTCGCTGCTGGACATCCATGAGGCACTGGGACGGCCGGCGCTTCACCGGATTCTCGCAACCGGCGGAGCGGCCAACAGCCCGCTTTTGAACCGCATGAAGGCGTCGATCTTCGGCTGCGACCTGATGGTCGAGGCACTGCGCTGCGGCTCCGCGATGGGCGCGGCCAAGCTGGCAGGCGGCGAGTGGGCGCGGGAAACCCAGGTGTTTCACCCGGAGACGGAATTGCAGGGTTTCCTCCTGTCCCGCTATCCGGTCTACCAAAGGCTCTACGGCGCATGGCGCGAGGTCGCCCGCGACACCGATACGGACGGGCTGTTTTAGGGGAGGGCACATGGCGCAGGCGGTGATTTTTGGCGCGGGCAAGATCGCGCGGGGCTTTCTGGGGCACCTGATGTTCCGCTCGGGCGTGACATTCGCGTTCATCGAGAAGGCGGACGCGCTGGTGGAGCTGATGCGCTCGCGCGGGCGCTATACCGTCCGGGTGCTGGGCGCGCCCGATAAGGGGGATGTGGTCACCGGGTTTCGCGTGTACTCCTCGGAGGACCGGGAGGGCATAAGGGCCGAGATGCGAGACGCGGAGGCGGTCTTTACCGCCGTCGGCGGCAAGAACCTTACGGAACTTTCGCCAGTCATCGGATTTGCGCTCTCCTGCGCAGACCGCGCGATGAACGTGATCACCTGCGAGAACTGGAAGGACCCGGCCAGGATTCTGGAGGAGCGGATCAGGCCGATGGGCCTTACGTTCCCGGTCGGGTTTGCCGAGTCGGTGGTGATGCGCTCCGCCATCGAGCCTGACCCGGAGGACCTGGCCCGGGACCCGCTGACCGTCAACGTGCAGGACTACTGGCGCCTGCCGGTGGACGCCTCTAAGTTGGTCGCGCCGCTGATCAAGGTAGAGGGCATTGAGCCCATGGACGACTTCGCCGGGTTCCTTGAGCGCAAGTTCTATACCTACAACGCGGCCAACGGCACGGTGTCCTACCTGGGGGCGCTGCTTGGGTACAAGCGCATTGCCGACGCCGCCTGGGACGAGCGGGTGGCAGGGGTACTGGAAATGGTCTATCAGGAGACCGGGCGCGCGCTGGCCTCCAAGCATGGGATGTCGCTTGAAAAGCAGCTGGAGTTCGCGGCCACTTCCCGAACCAAGCTTCGTGACCGGGTGATTGTGGACAACATCGAGCGAAACGCCCGAGACCCGCTTCGAAAGCTCGGCCCCGGCGACCGGCTGGTGGGACCGGCGCGGCTGTGCGAGCGGTACGGCGTGACGCCGGAGGGCATCGCCACCGCCATCGCCGCCGCGATCCACTACCAAAGCCCCGGCGACCCTTCGGCGGAGCAGCTACAGGCGATGCGGTCGGCGAACGGGACTGCCTATGTGCTGAAAACCGTGTGCATGATCAGCCCGGACGAACCGCTGGGGCGGCTGGTGCTAAACAAAGAGCGGGAAATTGCGGACAGGGGATGGCTGAAATGAGGATCACCTTTCTGGGCCAGTGCGGATTTCTGCTGGAAGCCGCGGGCGTTCGGATCGCAACCGATCCCTACCTTTCGGATTACGTGGACCGGACGTTCTATACCCCCGAGACGCCCTGGCGGCGCAACTACCCGGCGCCGGTGTCGCTTCTCGAGCTCTCGCCGGACGGCGTCCTGATCTCCCACGCCCACGGCGACCACATGGACCCGTGGACCATTGGGGAGTACCTCAAGGCGGGCGGGGAGGCGGTCTTCGCCGCGCCCGCGCCGGAGTGCGGCCTTCTGGAAAAGCTGGGCGCGCGGCGCATCGTCCGCGCGCGGGCGGACCGGCCCTTCTCCATCGGCCGGGCGCTGGTGACGCCCATCCCCTGCGCGCACACCGAATTTCACCGGGACGAGGCGGGCGACTACCGGGAGCTGAGTTATTTCATCGAATGCGGCGGCGTCAAGGCGTTCTTCGGCGGCGACATGAGCCTCTACGAAGGGCTTGCCGAACGGCTTGAGGCCGAAAGGCCGGACATCCTGCTCCTTCCGGTCAACGGCCGCGACGAGGCGCGCACCAGCAGCGGCATCATCGGCAACATCGACGAGGTCGAGGCGGCGCAATTGGCCGCGCGCGTTGGCGCGCCGTACATCCCGATGCACCACGAATTGTACGGGATCAACGGCTGCGGCGAGCACGCCATCTGCGAAGCCGCGCGGGCGACAGGCGCGCGCGTTCAATGGATGCGGCCTATGGAAACGCTGGAGGTGCCTTCTCCATGAAGGTGGGAATCGTCGGGGCCGGGCGGACCGGCAGGGGATTTCTGGCGCGGCTTCTATACGGGCAGGCCGGGATCGCGTTTTTTGACCGCGACGCCTCGCTGATCGCGCGGCTGAACGCGCGGGGGAGCTACGCAGTCCGCTTCTTCGACGCAACGCCTGAGGTATTGGTCTCTGGCTTTGAAGCCTACCACATCCAGGATCCGCGGGTTCGCGGGGTCCTCCCCGGGTGCGATCTGATCCTGACCAGCGTCCGGGGCGAGAACGGGCCGGAGGCCGGGCGGTGGATCCTGGACAACGCGCCCGCGGACATCCCGGTCGTCGCCTGCGAAAACGCGGTCGTGCCCTCGGACACGCTGGGCGAGCCGCTCGCAAAAGTCGCGGGTTCCGGCGCGGTGTTCTGCACCACGGTGACGGACGGGCCGCTGGACATCTTGAGCGAGAGCTATCCTTCGCTGCACGCGAGCGACTGCGCCGCGTCCGGCGTGCTCGCGCGGCTCAAAGGCTTTGTCGTCGAGCCGGATTTCAGTACGCTGATGGCGCGCAAGATCTACACCTACAACGCGGCCAGCGGCATCATCGCGTACTTGGGCGCGGCGATGGGCATCGAAAGCTACCCCGAGGCCGCCAACCATCCGGCCATCGAGCGCGAATTGGACGAGTTCTACCGGGAGGTCAACGCCGCCATCTGCGCCCAGTTCTGCGTGGAACGCGGCGTCCAGGACCAGTTCGCGGCTTTCTCCAAGAAGAAGTTCCAGAACCGCGCCATCCACGACTCCATCGAGCGAAACGCCGCCAGCCCGCTTCGCAAGTTGGGCGCGGACGAGCGGATCATCGCGCCAATGCGGCTGATCCAAAGGCACGGCGGCGCGGCAAGGCCGCTGATCAAGACTGCGGCAGCGGCGCTGCACTATCTGGGCGCTACGGAAGAATCCGCCGGCGAAGTCCTGGCCGAAACAAGCGGCCTGAACCGGGGCGAACCCATGTACCGGGCCATCCTGGAGGCCTTTTTGAAACCCGAGCCTTATGCGCAACCGCGCATTTGAGTCAATTGAGAAGGGGGACACCATCCATGAGGAAAATCGGAACCCTGCTGCTGGTCATCGCGCTGCTCTTCACCACCATCGCGGCCAGCGCTGCCGACATCACCATCGGCGCATCCATTCGTAAGTATGACGACACCTTCCTGACCGAGATGCGCAACCATATGAAGGAAAAGGGCGACGAACTGGGCGTCGCCATCGACTTCACCGACTCCAAGGCCGACCAGACCACGCAGAACAACAACATCGACCTGTATCTGACCAAGGGCTATCAGGCGCTGGCGGTCAACATGCAGGAGCGGAGCGCGGCGGACGTGGTCATCAACAAGGCCAAGGCCGACAACGTGCCCTGCGTATTCTTCAACACCGAGCCCTTCGCCGAAGTGATGGCGCTGTGGGACAAGGTCTACTACGTCGGCGCGAAGGCCGAAGAGTCCGGCACGATGCAGGGCATCGCGATGGCCAAGTACTGGGATGCTCATAAGGAAGCCGACAAGAACGGCGACGGCATCATCCAGTACGTGATGCTCACCGGCGAACCCGGCCACCAGGACGCCGAGCTGCGCACCAAGTATTCCATCGGCTACCTGACCGACAACGGCTACAAGGTGGAGTGCCTGGCGCAGGATACCGCCATGTGGGACCGCGTCAAGGGCCAGGATAAGATGGCCACCTTCCTCGCCGCGCAGGGCGACGCCATTGAGGCCGTTTTCGCCAACAACGACGACATGGCGCTGGGCGCGATCGAGGCGCTGAAGGCGCAGGGTTATTTCTCGGGCGACAAGTATGTGCCGGTGTTCGGCGTGGACGCCACCGAGGTCGGCAAGGAGGCCATCAAGGCGGGCACGATGCTGGCGACCTCGCTCAACGACGCCAAGAACCAGGCCTACGCCACCGTCGAACTTGCGGCGCTGCTGGCCAAGGGCGAAACCCCGACCGCCGACAACTTCAAATACACCGTCACCGACGGCAAGTACGTCTGGATCCCCTACGTGTCGGTGGACGCCTCCAACGTGGATCAGTTCTAGCGGAACGCGCGCGCACAGATGCGGCAGGGGGCTTTTCAAGTCCCCTGCCTGGTCCGTTGAATGGGCGGCGCTCCCGGCAGGCTGCGTAATACCAATCCAAAACATGAATGAATCGTCGAACCAGACCTTTTCGCGCGAGGCGTTGTCGCCCTCCACTCAACGTAGCGCTATGCCTCGCTCCGGCTCCTAGCCTCGTATCGAAAATCTCTCGGTTCTTTGGATTGATTCATGTTTTCACTTGGTATAAAGGGGAATGGATATGAGCCAGAACGAATATGTGCTCGAAATGCGGGACATCACCAAGGAGTTCCCCGGCGTGCGGGCGCTCAACCGGGTGAATTTCAACGTGCGCCCGGGGACCGTCCACGCGCTGATGGGCGAAAACGGCGCGGGGAAATCCACGCTGATGAAGTGCCTCTTCGGCCTCTACACGAAGGACTCGGGCGCCATCCTGCACAACGGCAAGGAGACCAACTACACCTGCACGCTGGACGCCATCCGGGACGGCGTCGCCATGATTCACCAGGAACTGTACCCGGAGCCGTACCTGAGCGTTATGGAGAACATCTGGCTGGGCAGGCTCCCCGTTCGGCACGGCGTGGTCGATAAAAAGCGGATGCTGCGCGACACCCAGGCGTTGCTCAAGCGGCTCAACATCGAGGTGGACCCCAAGGC
>JAEVZE010000279.1 GCA_023392395.1 Bacillota bacterium | reverse complement strand
GTCGCGATTCATGCGGGCAATGGGGCGGTCCAACAGCACCACCGGGCAGTTGAGGCTTTTCAGCATACCCTGCATGCGGCCAAAGGAATCGTCATCCGCGTAATCCACGGCCGGGACGTAGATCAGGCCTTTCACGCGCTGCGCATACATCGCCCGGAGCGCGCGGTAGTCCTTCTCGGGATCGTTGTCCGAGCCGCACAGGATGAGCGTGTAGCCGCACTTGTCCACCATCTGGCTGACGCCCTTCAGGATGTCCGCGAAAAAGGGATTGTTCACTTCCGGAAGGATCAGGCCGATGGTGTCGCTCTCCTGCTTGGAGAGGTTGCGGGCGGCCGCCGAAGGGTGGTAGTTGTGCCGCTCCATCACGCACCGGACCTTGGCGACGGTTTCGGCGCGCACATAGCCCGTTCCGTTGATCACGCGGGATATGGTGGATTTGCCTACCCCCGCCTCCTTGGCGATGTCGTGAATCGTGACGCCCATGCCGAAGCCCTCTCTCGTATGTGGGAACGGTCCCTTAATGAATTCCAGTTTACGATACAAATGCGGCTTTGTCAACAGTTTTTTAAGAATTATTTGGGCGGTTTTAAAGCTATTTCGAGCTTCATGCGGCACTTTCCGCATCTTTTACTCAATAATCCGTGAGGCATTTATGGGATCGGTTCTCCATCATCGTGTTCTGATCACCACGATGCCCGCAGAAATTTCTTAAGGGGTTCTACTCCCTGCCGTAAGCCGCCTCGTATAGCGCATCGATTTCGACGCGTGAGGGCATGGAGGGGGCCGTTCCCAATCTGGTTACCGACAGCGCGCCCGCGACGTTCCCGTAGCGAAGCGCGGTAAAGAGGTCGTTTCCCTCCGCCAGCGCCATCGCGAAACCGCCGCTAAAGGCATCGCCCGCGCCGGTCGTATCGATCGCGTCCACGCTGATGCGCGGGAGAAGCGCATGCCGCTCGCCGTCGGTCGCGAACGCACCCATCGCACCCAGCGTGATCACCACCTGCCGGATGCCCTTGTCCATCAGAACGCGCGCCGCCCGCAGCGCATCTGCCTCGCTTTCGATTTTTACGCCGGTCAGCGCCTGCGCCTCGGTTTCGTTGGGGGTGACGATGTCGATCTTGCGCAGCACGTCGTCCGGCAGTTCGGCCGCGGGCGCGGGATTGAGCACGATGGTCGCGCCCGCGGCGCGCGCGATGTCCACCGCGCGGAAGAGCGCGTCAAAATTGATCTCCAGCTGTAACAGCAGCACATCCGCGCTCTCGATCACAGGCCGTATGCGCTCCATATCCTCCGGCGTTAGGTGGCCGCAGGCGCCGCTGACGACCACGATTTCGTTCTGGGCGCTCACCTCGTCCACCATGATGAGCGCAACGCCGGTTTCCCTTGCGTCGTCCCGCAGGATGTACCGGGTATCCATGCCTTCCTTTTCGTAGAAGTCGAGGGCGACCTGACCGAAAACGTCCCGCCCGATCTTGGTGATCAGCGTCACGTCCGCGCCCGCGCGGTGGGCGGCGACCGCTTGATTGGACCCCTTCCCGCCCGCCCCCATCTTGAAGGACCTGCCCAGAATGGTCTGACCAGGCAGCGGCAGAACGCCGGAAAAGCTCGTCAGATCCACCACGAAGCTGCCAAATACCACCACTTTCTTGCCCATCGCGCTTCCTCCCATGTTGCATCCTTCAGGGCCTTTTGACACCTATAACTCCATGACCGCCTTGAGCGCGCCGCGCCGGTCGCCTATGTAAGCCTTCACATTCCTCTCGAAGCTTTCAAAATGCAGGCTGTGCGAGATCATCGCCTGCATGTCCACCATACCCGACTTACACAGGTCGATGCAGGAGGGAAAGTAAAGCGCCGGAACGGCGTTGCTGGCGCGGATCTGCAGCTTCTCCTCGTGGAAGCGGTACATGTCGAAGGTGACGAACCGCTTTTCCCCGGAAGTGCCGATGCCTATAAAGCCCATCACGCCGCCGACGTTCAGAAGGTTCATCGCCGGCGGCATCGCGTCGGGCGTGGCGGTCATCAGGATCTTGTCCACCCCGCCCCGCGGGAAGGGATAGCCGGACAAGTCGATTTTGTCGCTGTGCAGCACCTCGTCCGCGCCCCAGGCGAGCGCAAGCCTGTCCCGCGCTTCGCGCCCGGAGTTGTTGACGGCGAAGATCTTCCTGGCCCCGGCAAGCCGGGCAAGCCTGAGCGCAAACAGCCCGATCGGCCCGATGCCGTAGACCAGCACGTCGTCGCCCAGCTCGATGCCCGTCACCTTACACAGGTCGTAGGCCACGCCCAGCGGCTCGATGAGTGCGGCCTGTGCGAAGGTCAGGCTGCTGAAGCCCACGCAGGTTTCGCACGGCACCACCATGTACTCGGCAAAGCCCATCGTACCGACGCCCGAATTGAACATGGAGCGCCCGGTCTTGTCCAGATCCACCTTGCCATTGCGCGACCGATCCGAAAACCGGTCGAAGGTGCCGCTCTCGACGCACACGTCCTGCCCAGGCGCAACGTTCATCACCGCCGTGCCGACCTTCTCCACCACGCCCGCGACCTCGTGGCCGATGGGCTGATAGTCCTCGGCCTCCATGGCGGTCCGGACGTCCGTGCCGCAAAGACCGCACGCCTTGACCTTCACCAGCACGTCCGTTGGCCCGAGCGGCGGAACCGGGATCTCACGCACCTCAAAATCAAGCATCCGTCTGACGAAAACCGACTTCATGACGCCCTCCTTACACCCGATCTTTGTACACATCCGGCACGACCAGACCGGGCTTTGAAAACCACTTGGGCGCGTCCACCGCGGAGGTGAGCGCGATGTTACCGTAGGGGTTGAACGCGCCGGTGCGCACGATGTACTTGGCGGCGCGCGAGATTGATGCCATGAACTCTGGGTACGGCATCGTCGAAACCGGGCAGCGGGCACAGAGCGCTTCGACAGCATCAAAGAGCGGCCGGTTGAACTGCTTCATCTCCCCCGCCACCAGCACCCTCTCATAGCAGAAGTCACTGAGCACCAAATCCAGCATCTGCTCTATGGTGGGCACGTCCTGTTCCAGCGCGAGGTCGATGCGCTGTTCGTCGGAAGGAATTGGAAAGCCTGCGTCGCAGATCACCAGGATGTCGCCGTGCCCCATGTCCGCGATGGCGGTATTGAGCTTCTTGTTGAGAATGCGGCCAAGTTTCAAGCGCTTTCACCCCTTTTCATCAAACCCGTTCCATGTCCCCCACACTCGGGGAATGGTTCCAACTTGTCATCGCTTCCTGCGCTTGTCCAGCAGCACCGCAAACACAATCAGAAGGCCGATGATGACCTCCAGCACGAAGGAGTTGATGCCCAGGAGGTTTCCGCCGTTTCGAAGCGTCGCCATGATCAAAGAGCCCAACACCGTGCCGATAACCGACCCTTCCGCGCCCATCAGCGAAGCGCCGCCGATGACCGCCGCGGCGATGGCATCGGTCTCGTAGCCCACGCCACCCGTTGGGACACCGTTGCCCAGCCGCGCCGTCATCAAAACGCCCGCAATGGCGCACAGAAACGCGCAATAGATGTATACGCCGTAGGTGGTAGCGCGGATGTTGATGCCCGAAAGGCGCGCGGCCTCGGGGTTTGAGCCGAGCGCGAACACGTTGCGGCCAAAGGTCGTGTACCGGAGAATGACGAACGAGGCGATGATGATGATGAGCCAGACCAGGCCCAGCATCGGAATCCCCATAAAGGTGCTCTTGGCGAAGGTGACGAAGGACTTGGGGAGGCCTGAGATCATGCGCGCGCCCGTGATCAGCATGATGACGCCGCGCACGGCCGTCATACAGCCCAGCGTCGCGATGAACGGGGGTACCTTGCCGTCAAAGACCATCACGCCGTTGAACACGCCCACCAGCGTCGCCAGGGCAACCGACGCCACCACCGACAGAAGGATCGGCCAACCCATCGTCCCCATGAAAATGGCGCACAATACCCCCGATAAGCCCGCCGTCGCGCCCACCGAGAGCTCAATGCCCGCCGAGATGATGACGATGGTCATGCCGATCGCGATCACGCCGTAGATCGCGGTCTGACGGACCAGGTTCTGCATGTTGCTGATCGTCAGAAATTTGTCCGTGGCCAGGGTCAGCGCGAGAAACATCAGCGCGAGGATGGCGACCAGCAGCATGACCGTGGAAAAATTGAACTTCTTGCGGCCGGAAACAGGGTTTTTGTTCACTGTAGCTCTCTCCTTTTTCCAACGCAGTCTAGTCGGTGATGCCAGAAGCCAGGCGCACCAGCATTTCCTCGTCCATTCTGCCGCCCTTGGAGAATTCGCTCCGGGGCAACTCCTTCATGATCCTGCCCTCGGACATCACCGCGACGCGGTCGGACAAGCCCATCACTTCCGGTAAGTACGAGGAGATCACGATGATCGCCGCGCCCTCCTCGAGGAGCTGCTCAAACAGGCGGTAGATTTCCACCTTGGCGCCCACGTCGACGCCGACCGTCGGCTCGTCGAAGATGAAAATCCTGCTTTCGCAGGCCAGCCAGCGCGCCACGATCAGCTTCTGCTGGTTTCCGCCCGAAAGGTTCATCGCCAGCTGCTTGACGCTTGGCGTCTTGATGCGAAGCTGCCCGACATATCGTTCTGAGCGCACGCCTTCCTTTCGCAGGTTGATGAAGCCCGCGCGGCTGATCGAGGAATAGGAGGCGATGTTGATGTTGAACGAAACGCTCATGTTCATGGCCAGCCCCTGCCGCTTCCGGTCCTCCGTCAGGAAGGCCATGCCGTGCCGGATCGACGACTTCGGGTCGCGGATATGGACGCGCTTTCCGTCGATCAGCACCTCGCCGCTTTCGAAGCGATCGGCGCCGGTGACGCAGCGCATCACTTCCGTGCGCCCGCTGCCGACCAGCCCGTACAGCCCAAAGATCTCGCCCCGCCGCACCTTGAAGCGGATGTCCTGAAACGCGCCGGGCCGGTTCATGCCCTGAACCTCCAGCGCCGTTTCGCCCGGCTGGACCCGCCGAATGTCGTACATGTCCTCCAGCTTGCGCCCGACCATCATGGAGATGAGCTGGTTTTCATCCACGCTGGAAACCGGCACAGTGTCGATGTAGCGGCCGTCCTTAAGCACAGTCACGATGTCGCAGATTCTGAAGATTTCCTCCAGCCGGTGGGAAATGTAGATGATGCCGCAACCCGCCCGCTTGAGCCGACCGATCAGGGAGAAGAGCTGCTCCACCTCCTCGGTGGTCAGAAGCGCGGTCGGCTCGTCAAATACGATGACCCGCGCGTTTTCGCGCACGATCTTGGCGATGGCCACCATTTCCTGCATCGCCACGCTGAGTTTGTTGACCGGTACCGCCGGGTCCACATCCACGCCCATCTTTTGGAGCGTCTCGCGGGTCTCCCGGTACACTCGGGGCCAATCGATCAACCCCAGGCGCCTGGGCAGCTTGCCGAGAAAGAAATTTTCGCCCACCGAGAGGTGGGGCGCCATCATCACGTCCTGATAGACCGCCCCGATGCCCTTCGCCTGAGCGGAGGCAGGGTTCAGAATTTCAGTCTTGATGCCATCGATATAGATTTCTCCGCCCGGGTCCGCCTGGTGCGCGCCGGTCAGCACCTTGATCAGCGTGGACTTGCCTGCGCCGTTCTCGCCCACCAGCCCGCAGATTTCACCGGCCCGCACGGCGAACCGCACGTTGTCGAGCGCCTTGACGCCCGGAAATGTCTTTGAAATATTGCTCAGCCTGACGAGCTCGCGG
>JAEVZE010000275.1 GCA_023392395.1 Bacillota bacterium | reverse complement strand
AAAATTCACCTGTAGCCTCCACAGATGATGAAACAAGGAGGGCCTCCACCCTCCAAACCTCCCATAGGTTCCTCTCCCAAACTTATACGCTCGTCATGCATTCGACCACATGGCCGCGCCGCTCCTTCAGCGCCGCGATCAATTCCTCCATCGTGCGGACCGGGCGGTCCAGTTTCACCGCGCCGTAGCCCACGCGGGTCACGTCGTGGGCATCGGACCCGGCCAGTTCGATCAAACCCGCACGTTTGGCGAGGGCAAGCGCCTTTTTGTTCCAGGCGGGGTCGTCGTTTCCGGCGTTGAAGACCTCGATGGCGTCGATGTCCTTTGTCAGCGGTTCAAAGCGCGGAATGTAGTATGCTTCCCGGTATGGGTGCGCGTGGGCAGTGAAGCCGCCCGCCGCCTTGATCGCGGCCAGGTATTCCCGGGGCGGCAGGCGGTCGATGCCGGGGTTTTTGAGCAAAAACTCCTTGCCCAGGCCGTAGGGCAGGTATTCCGGGCCGTTCGTGTACGTCTCCCAGCCGAACAGCACCGTGAGGCCGATCTTTTCGCCCTCGGCCTTCGCCGCGCGGTAGCCCTTCATCAGGGCTTCGACCTTTTCCGGCCAGGCCATGCCGGGGGTGACGCGAATGTTGGCGTTCATGAAGTGGTCGGTGACGACCAAGAGATCGTATCCGGCGCGTTTGCAGGCCCTGGCCATGTCCCGGGCGGAATCCTCGCCGCAGCGGCTGGTCTCCGAAGTGTGCAGGTGCATTTGAACGTAGAAATCCATTGAAACTCCTTTTACGGGGCCGGGTCTATTTGGGGGCTCCGGTTTTATTTTGGGGCGGCAGGGGGATTAAGTCCCCCAGGTGCATTTCAAATTCGCGGGGGCGGAACACCTCCATGCCGTAGCCGTGGAAGAAGGTGGTCTCGCCGAAATAGACGCGGCCGTTCGCCTCGTACAGGTCCACCCGCACGTGGGGGATGCCGCGGGACAGCTTGCGGGCGACCTCCAGCATTTCGTCCAGATGGTCAGGCCTCGGGATGTCCCTGGGGATGTTCGGGTGGCGGTTGAATATGTCCTGCTTGACCCAGTCCGGGCTGTAGTAATTCCGTGTGTGCCCGTCGTAGCGGTCGGCGTCCACGATCACGTAGGCGGGTTCGCCGTCAAAGCACAATAACTTATAGTCGTAGGGAGCCTTGCCGTTTTCGTCGCCGATGAAGGCCTCGATCAGGATGCGGGGCCGAACGTTTTTGTAGGGCCACTCTCGGCTGAGCCAGAACCAGTTGCGCTTCCTCCAGCGCTCAAGCTTTCGCATCGCGTCCGCCCGGTCCAGCTTCGCCTTGTCGGTGACGATAATGTTGGAGGAGGAGCCGTGGGTGCACTTGACCACGAAGCGCTCGGGCAGCGCGTCCCAATCGATCTGATCCGACCGGTCGCAGGCGGCCAGCATTGGGATCAGGTACTGCCCGCAGCCCCGCTCGGCCACATAGTCCCGGACCGCCAGCTTGTCCGCCATGCGCGTGTAGAGCGGATTCCGGTCATACAGCTTGATCCACTGCAGTTTCTCGTTGTACAGCGCAGGTTTTTTCAGGTTCAGGCCCCGCCCCAGCTTCAGCCAGTACTGAGTCTTTAGATACATGCGGTCGGGTACGAAATTCAGATACCCCTTCCGGCCCAGCCCCAGCACGAGGTTGAAGCACTTCAGGCGGAATTTTTCGCTCATGTGCATCCTCCCTCACCCTGCGGCCCCTCCGCCATGGGAGGTATTGGGCCGCAGCCCTCCGTTCAATCCTATGTATCCACCCTGTCGATCAGGCTGTTGTTCCCCGCGCTGTTTCGAATCGTTCCCGGCGACCCGTGTGCCGGGAACGGTTTCCGTAAGCCAGTTCGCAAACTGGTGAAGGAAACAATTCCTTTCGTCAGGGAGTCGCCCGGAAATTCAAACAGAATTTCAGGCTCCCGCAGGCTTCCTCCTGCGCGCCCAAAAACCATCGTGGTTTTGGGGCGCCGTGAAGCTTTGGCTTCACGAAAGGATCAGCGGCACCAGCATCTCCTGTTCGGTCATCCCCGCGTGATGGCCGACCATCTTCCCGTGGGGCTGTCCGCCCTCCGCCCGGTAGTAGATGGCCCGCGTTCCGGTGGCAAGCGCCAAATAGTCGCCGATGAAGTCGTCCGCCTTGTCGTGCAGTTTCCCCGGGCCGAACAGTTGGCGGGACAGCGCTTCCTCCCGGGGCATCAGGAGAAAGTCCGCCCCCAGCGTTTCCTGAAACGCTCGTTCAAATTCGCGCTCGCGGCCCCGTTTAACAAACAATGACGCCGCCCGGGACTCCACAGAGGGCGGCATCGTGAGGCAGCGCATGATTTCCTCGCACTCGTTCAACCACACCACGCCCGTCACGTCGATCAGGCCGTGGTCGGCGGTGATGATGAGGGTGGTATCGCGCAGCCTTTTTGAGAGCGCCTCCGCCCAGTCGTTCAGCTGCTTCAGCACCTTGACGGCCCGCTCGCCCCGCGCGCCCCACTCGTGCATGGTCTCGTCCGGATCGGTCCAGTAGAAGAGCGTGAACGCCTCCCGACCGTCTCGGCCGCGGATGGCGAGCGCCGCCTCGTCCAGCGTGCGCGCGATGGTCAAATCGTCCATGCCGGTCAGCGGGGCGGGCACAAAGGGAAAGACAGCGCGGGTGAACACACGGTCCCCGGCGGCCGCTTTGATTCGGGAAAACACGCTTTGGTAGGGCATCAGCGATTTGGCGGGCGAGGAGGTCAGCCTCTCAAGCGAGTAGCTGTCCCGGTCCAGGAACAGGTCCACAAGGCGCGCGTACTCCTTGAAGTAGCAGCTCCAGCCGAGCCAGCCGTGCTCCGCCGGCGAAAGCGCCGAGTAGAAGCTGCCCGTGGCGGCGGTGGTGGTGGACGGGCACACGCTGGTCAGCGTCGCAGCCTGGCGCTGCCGGAGAAAAGCGTTCTCCGGCAAGAGCGAAAGCGCGTCGATGCTCATGCCGTCCAGAATGACCAGCGCCACGTGGGATGAACGCGGGAAGCCCGTGAGCTCAGGCAGCGTCTCATGGGGCGGCTCGGCCCCGAAAAACTTCAAGACCGAGCACGCCACGTTCAAGACGCTTCTTTGGTAGTCCGGAAAGATCATGCGCCCTCCAAAAGCGAAATCGAACGGCGAAGGCGGGAAAGCGTCTCCTCCCGGCCCAGCAGGTACGAGATCTCAATCGCGCCACCGGGCGTTGACGCCTGGCCGGAGATCGCCACACGCAGCGGCCAGAGCACCTGGCCGTTCTTCATGCCGCTTTGCTGAATGGCCGCCATCAGCGCCTCGTGCAGTGCCTCCTCCGTCCAGTCGGAGACGCCCTCCATAACGGGCAGCATCGCCTTCAGCGCGGTCAGGGCCACCTGCTCGTCGCTCTTCATCTTTTTGTGCACGTACAGTTCCGGGCCGAATTCGGGCATCTGGGCAAGGAAACCCACCATGCCGGGGAGGTCAGAGAGTACCTCGGTGCGGCCGTGCAAGAGCTCCGAAAGCCTGTGGAAGTTGAACTTTGCCGGATCGAGCGCCTTTTGAAGCCACGGCACGGCCAGTTTCTCGAACTCCTCGGGGGTCGTCTTTCGCATGTACTCGGCGTTGAACCAGCGCAGCTTCACCGTGTCGAAGATCGACGGGGACTTGTTCAGCCCCTCCAGGTCGAAGCGCTCCTTGAGTTCGTCGATGGTGAAGAACTCCTGCTCGCTCCGGGGGCTCCAGCCCAGAAGCGCGATGAAGTTGATGATGGCCTCCTTCAAATAGCCCTGCTCCAGCAGGTCCTCGAAGGACGGGTCGCCGTAGCGCTTGGAGAGCTTGCGCGTGGCATCCCGCATGACCACCGGCAGGTGCACATACGTCGGCGGCGTCCAGCCGAAAGACTCGTAGAGCAGGTTGTACTTGGGCGCGCTGGACAGATATTCGGTACCGCGCATCACATGGGTGATGCCCATCAGGTGATCGTCCACGACGTTGGCGAAGTTGTAGGTGGGCAGGCCGTCTGCCTTGATCAGCACGTTGTCATCCAGGGTAGAGCAGGCCACGGTGACGCGCCCGTAGAGCGCGTCGTCAAAGCCCGCCTCTCCTTCCAGCGGGATGTTCTGCCGGATCACGTGGGATTCGCCCGCGGCCAGCCTCGCCTCCACCTCTTCCTTGGGCAGGTGCAGGCAGTGTTTGTCGTATTTGTAGGTCTCGCCCTTGGCTTCCGCCTGGGCACGGGCCTCGTCCAGATGCTCCTTGGTGCAGAAGCAATAATAAGCGCCGCCGCGCTCGATCAGTTCTTTGGCGTACTTCGGGTAGATGTCCCGCCGCTGGGTCTGGATGTAGGGGCCGTAATCGCCGCCCACGTCCGGGCCCTCGTCGTACTCAAGGCCCGCCAACCGCATCGAACGGTAGATCTTCTCCACCGCGCCGGGCACTTCCCGCTCCTGGTCGGTGTCCTCAATGCGCAAAATGAACGTGCCGCCCATGCGGCGCGCGTAGAGATAGGTGTAGAGCGCCGTCCGAAGGCCGCCGAGGTGCAAATAGCCCGTGGGGCTGGGCACGAATCTGGTGCGAACCATGTCCATCGACTCCCCGCATAACATATCTAAAAGAGTATAACACCCTTGGGTAAAATATGCAATCTTGCGGGACGGCCCGAACCGCGGTATACTGCGGGAAAGGTTTCGGGCAGGGGGTGCGAGCGCGTGTCGAAGCTCAAGTGGGACGACCATGCGATCATGGGCTGGATTGGCTTCGGGCGAGGACAAAAAAACGCCACCGTTCAGGAGGCGGAAGGGTATCTGGCCTATTATGAGCGCGACGAATACACGCCGGAGCGGTTTGAAACCTGCCATCAAAGGCTGGAGGCCGCCGGGCTGATCCGGGCGCGAGGGTCTGAGCGCAAGGCCCACGGACAAAGCCCGGGCGCTATGGAACGGATGCTGGACCAGGAAAAGCCGCGTTCTGGAATACTTGAACCTTCCGAACGATCATAGAAGCCGTTATGATGCGGCGTTTTATGCCGTTGAGATCCCGGACACACAAAACCCGGAGGACATCTGAGGACATCTTATAAAGCATCCGGAAACCACGCAAGCCAAGGCCCCAAACCAGAGCATCGGATTGAGGCAATGTCAATCAAAGGACTGTATCACGCGGATCTGCCCGGTGATGCGCGCATTGAACGCATCCAACTCCTCGGCAGGCACCCACAGCTCCTGATGATAAGAGGCTCCGACGGTCTGCACCGGATACTGGGCAACAAACTCGTCCACGATCTCAAACTCGGTGACGTACCCTTTGAAGCCGGAGGCCTCGTCCTTCACATTCCACTTTTTTGCGATTTCTTCTGCGTAACGCCGGTTGAGGACGGGATAAAAGATCGGCTGGCCCGAAAGGCGGGGCGGAAACGCTTTATAGCCGCTCTCCTTGATCAGCCGGAGCTCTCCTTCCCCAACGGGCCTAAAGAGAATCATGTCCATCCCTCATCTTTAAACTCTGACTGACGAAGAAGGACGCGGTGCCCCACCGCGGCTACTCCTTCGGAGTGTCCGGAAAGTGCGCAAACCGAGGTTCCCGGCCCAGCGATTTCATAAAGACATTCAGAAAGTCGTCCGTCGCCATCGCAAGCGTCCAGGTGTTGTCGTTTGGGTGAAAGCCCAGACGGGGATAAGACGCAAGCTGCTCGTCCAGGTACAGCGGCACGTCCAAAGCAGACGGGAAGATCAGCCCCATGGGGCTGACCGCGCCGGGGGTGGTGCGCAGCATCGCAAGCAGTGCCTCGGGGCCGCCGAAGCTGAGCCGGGAGGAGCCGATCTGTTTGGAGAAATCCGCCGTACGGAAGAGCGCGTTGGGCCTGGTCAGGCAGAGCGTATAGGAGCACTGGTTCCGGGGCGTCAGGAACAGGTTCTTGGGCACCACGCAGTTCAGCTTTTCCTCCGCCCAGGCGCACTCTTCGATGGTGTGCACCGGCGGATGTTCCACCAGGTCGAAGGCGACGCCAAGACTGTCCAGATACAAAAGAATTCCGTCGCGGGCGCTCATTTGTTCCCCCCTGAAAGCCTCAGATCCGCGCCGGTCAGCCGAATCGCGGTGCAGAAGTTTTTATCCAGCAGCCGGGACATCACCCGTTCGCCGTAGCGCGCCATCAGGTCGCCGGGCAGGAGGTTGGTGGCGATCACCGTATGGCGGCGGGCCGCGCCGCGCTCATTGAACAGCGTGAACAGGTACTCCACCGTGATGTTGTTCATCATCGGCTCGGTACCCAGGTCGTCGATCAAGAGGAGGTCGCAGTCCACCATGCGGCGGAAGGCCGCGTCCTCGCCGGCGACGCCGAAGTGATAGGCGCGCATCGCCTCAAGCAAACGAAACGCGCTGACCGCGAGCGCCGGAAGCCGTCGGGCGCTCACCCGCTCCGCGATGGCCTCGAGAAAAAACGTCTTGCCCAAGCCGCTTTCGCCGAGCAAAAGCAGGTTCGGCTTTTCGTTTTCCGGGAAGCGGTCGGCGTAAGTCTCGCACAGCGTCCGGGCGGAAACCGCCTGCCGCTTCTGTTCATCGCTGGGATAGACGCGCTCGTCGAACGCCTCAAAGCCGCGCAGCACGCGATTTTGGCCCGCGCTTTCCATGAGCATTTCCACTTCGCGCTTCGCGCGGCAGGCGCAAGCATCCCGGCGGTAATCGTCCCGCCAGCCGGTGTCGTCGCAATCGTCGCATTCATACCGGACGTCCAGGTAATCCTCCGGAAGGTCCAGGGCCCGCAGGCGTTCCTTGATCTCCGTTTGGGTTTTCTCAACAAACCGCTGCAAGGCGGCCTTGCCCGCCTGCGCCTCGTCCGGGCCCGTCATGGCCCGGCGCGCGGACAGCTGGAACTGCGCGTACAGCGCGCGGCGCTTTTCCCCGATGACCGGGTCAAGCGCTTCGGCGTGCGCTTCCCGCGCGCGTAAGGCCCGCTGGGCGTCGGCGCGCTTCTTCTGATATTCGGCCTCAAGCCTTGCGTCCAATTCTCCCCGCGTCATGGCTTCTCCCCGCCGTCCAGATCGGCCACCAGGCCGTTCAGAAATTGGCTGTCATAGTCCCGCTGGGTGTAAGCGGCTCCTCGGGCGGGCGCGCGGCCCGGCGTCGCGACCACCGCGGCGTCGCGCCCCGCTTTGCGGCTTTCCAATTCTTGAAGCGCGCCGTCCACCGAGCGGATGCCCCTCTCCGTCCAGATCTTCAGATTCTTTTCAATGGCCTTCAACGGCATCTGCATCTCCCGCGCCCGCTCCGCGGCCATAAGGATCACCTCCAGCGGCTGCGTTTCCAGCCACTGGGCCATCTGCCGCATGTCGGACTCCGAGGGCTTCCGGTCTCTGCCGGTGGCCTCCAGCATCCGCCGGGTCTTTTGCCGCAGCGCGTCACGCTCGGCATTGTAGCGGTCGGCGGCCTCCTTTGTCCGGATGTTCAGCTCGGCAAAGCGCTTGACCTCTTCCTCCAGCGCGTCGAAGGCATGGCGCCCACGCTTGGACGCCCTGGCCGCGGCGCGGGCGATCACTTCCGGCTCGAAACCGTCCTGAATCCAGCCGCGGTAGGCCTCCATCTGGGACTTGGGCAGGGTTCTCGCCTGCGCCCCCAGCTCGCTGAGCGCGTCCCGCAGCCCTTCGGCCATTTTCTGCTCCTCGTCGATCCCCTCGGCCACCCGCCCAGCCTCGCCGCGGTGACGGCGCAGGATACCGTCCAGGTAGGCAAATGACGGATTGGCGCTGGCGGCGGTCTCCTTGAGCGCCCGCTCGATGTCCGCTTTGGTCAGGCCCCACTCATGAACCCACTTGCGCGAAAGCGCCACCTCCGCCTCGGTGGGCGCGCGGCGCAGGCTGAAGTAGTCGATCACCGCGCTCGCCGTCTGCTGCTCCGGCAGCGACTTGGATAGCTCCGCCTCCGCCTTTTCCAGCGTGCGGATGTCCCGCGCGGCCCAGCCTGCCGCCATTTCGCCCAGCACCTTGAACAGGTAGGGCGCGGAGCGGGGCTTCCCGCCGTTTTCGTCCGCGAGCTTTTGGGCCGTGCGCCGGGCCATGAGCAGCACGACGCCCTCGGGCAGGTTCAGGTCCTCGATCCACTCCATCGCCTGCGCAAACTGCGCGGGTCGGACCGCGCCCTGCACGATCTCCACCAGCGCCTTGTTGAAGTCCCGATAGCGGTAGGCGGGGTCCTGATCACTGCCCGCCTGCATCGCGCTGCGCACGTTCATAAATTCAAACGAAGGCGGGTTGTCCGACACGCCCTTTAAGAGTCCGCGGGACTCCCAGTACCTCAGCGCCTCCAGCGTCTTTTCGGGCTTCAGGCGCAGCGCGCGGGCCAACTCCTCCACTGTGCAGTCGGCCTTTTGCCGGCACTGCATCAGCGCGTAGAGGTACACCCGCACCTGATCGCCCGTAGCGTGCGGCAGATATTCCAGCAAAAACAGGTTTTCCACCGGCGTCACGTCGTACAGCGCGAAATCGTCCGAACACCTGAGTTCCACCATCCCGAGGCCTCCGTTTCCATGCGTCCAACCTGGGGGCTTTGCCATCGCAATCCCCGCGGTACGCCCTATGATAGCACAAACCGGGTGGCCGCGCAATCGGGCGAATCCTTGCCGCCGCCCCATCCGGAATACGGCGCGAAAGCTTCATTCTCTTTGACAACCTACCCCCACGCCGGTTATAATAGAAGCGTTGAAAAAAAGTCGAAGGAGCGATTTCAAATGCACGATCCGCGCGTCCGTATGCTGGCGAAAAACCTGATCCGCCAGTCGGTCAATTTACAGCCGGGCGAAAAGGTATTGATTGAAAACACGGGGCTGGAACTTCCGCTGGTGACCGCGCTGGTGGAGGAGGCCCAAAAGGCGGGCGGCGTGCCGTTCGTCTGGATCAAGGACGCAGCAGTCAACCGCGCCCTCATCAAGGGCTTGACCGAAGAGCAGGCAAAGGTGATGGCGGAGAATGAAAGCGCCCTGATGCGCCAGATGCACGCCTATGTGGGCCTCCGCTCAGGTGTCAACGCCTTCGAGATGAGCGATGTGCCCGAGGACAAGACCGCCATGTTCTCCAAACTCGTGTGGCACCCGGTGCACCATGAGATCCGCGTGGCCAAGACGAAATGGGTGGTATTGCGCTACCCCTCCCCTTCCATGGCGCAGAACGCGGGCATGTCCACCGAAGCCTTCGAGGACTACTACTTCGACGTGTGCTGCCTGGACTACGAAAAAATGGGCCGCGCGATGGACGCGCTGGTCAGCCGCATGGAGCGCACCGACAAAGTGCGCATCGTCGGCCCCGGCACAGACCTGAGCTTCTCCATCAAGGGCCTTCCGGCCATCAAGTGCGCGGGCGAGATGAACATCCCCGACGGCGAGGTGTACACCGCGCCGGTCAAGGATTCCATCAACGGCACGCTCTCTTACAACGCGCCCTCGCCCCACGACGGCTTTACCTTTGAAAACATCAAGCTGACGTTCAAGGACGGCAAGATCATTGACGCCACCGCCAACGACACCGGGCGCATCAACAAGGTCTTCGACACCGACGAGGGCGCGCGCTTCGTGGGCGAGTTCGCGCTGGGCGTGAACCCCTACATCACCTTCCCGATGAAGGACATCCTGTTCGACGAGAAGATCGCGGGCTCCTTCCACTTCACGCCCGGCAGCTGCTATGAGGAGTGCGACAACGGCAACAATTCCGCCATCCACTGGGACCTTGTGTGCATCCAGACCCCCGCCTACGGCGGCGGCGAGATCTGGTTTGACGGCGAGCTGATCCGGAAGGACGGCCTGTTCGTCACCGACGACCTTCTCTGCCTGAACCCCGAGGCGCTCAAATGACCCTGCGGGAAGCCCGGGCGGAGGACGCGGCGCGCATCGCGGAAATCAGCCGCGTGGCGCTGGGCTATGCATCCTCGCCGGAGGACACCCGGCGGAGGCTTACCTGGGCAAGCGCCAATCCCTCCCACTTTCTCAGGGTGGCGGAGGATGCTGCGGGCAGCGCGATCGGCTTCATCCACGCCTCGGGCTACGAGACGCTGTACTTCGACCCACTCAAGTACGTGATGGCGCTGGCCGTAGACCCGGCCTATCAGGGGCAGGGCATCGGGAAGGCGTTGCTGTCCGCCTGCGAGGATTGGGCAAAGGCCGACGGCGCAGTGGGCGTCCGGCTCTCCTCCGGCTCCGACCGGCTGGGCGCGCACGCGTTCTACCAGCACCTGGGCTACGCGGTGCGCAAGGAGCAGAAGAGCCTCTGGAAAGTATTTGAGCGGTAAAACTCCGCTTTGCGGCTTGCCACTGCATGACGCGGGGCGGAGAAGCCGCGAAAGAGGATTCTGCAGGATTCCGGGGCACGGATTGCATCGCAGAAATGCTTTGCGCGCTTTTCGGGTCAAACGGAGTGCAGACGCCCGAACTTTGCAGGAAATCTTTCCAAATTCGTTCGCTTTGAACCGCTTCGATCGATAAATCGCCGTAAAAATGCTTGGAAAGCGTTGCGTTTTGTGCACGAAACGTGTACAATCACACCTATGGATCGGCCGGAGGAGCGGGATCGCTTTTTGGCCGACCACCCATTTGAAAGGGAGGATGACCCATGAGAAAGGTTCTGATCCTGACCCTGGCGATGATCATGCTGCTTGGAATGACGAGCACCGCGTTCGCTTTCGAGCCGGTACCGAAGGATCAGCTGAAGGTCGGCGTCGTCTACATCGGTGACGTCATCGATCTGGGCTACACCTACGCGCACCATCAGGGAACGCTGGCGATGCAGAAGGCGCTGGGCCTGCGCGACGATCAGATTTTGATCCAGAAGAACATCGCGGAAGACTCCAGCTGCGAGACTGCCATCCGTGAGCTGGTCGACCAGGGCTGCCAGATCATCTTCACCACCAGCTTCGGCTTCATGGACTACACGGACGAACTGGCCGCCGAGTTCCCGAACGTCATCTTCTCCCACTGCTCGGGCTACAAGTCCAACGAAACCAACTTCAACAACTACTTCGGCCGCATCTGGGAAGCCCGCTATCTCTCGGGCATCGCCGCGGGCCTGAAGGCCAAGGAAACCGGCAACAACCACTTGGGCTACGTGGCCGCGTTCACGTCCATCCCCGAGGTCGTGTACTCGCTGGACGCCTACTTCCTGGGCGCCAAGAGCGTCAACCCAGACGTCACCATGACCGTCAAGGAAACCGGCTCCTGGTATGACCCGACCAAGGAACGTCAGGCGGCCGACGCCCTGATCGCCGCGGGCTGCGGCATCCTGTCCCAGCACTGCGACACCACGGGCCCCGTGGTCGCCTGCGAGGAAAAGGGCCTGTTCGCGGTGGGCTACAACGCGGACGTGTCCTCCGTCGCCCCCAAGGCCTACCTGA
>JAEVZE010000017.1 GCA_023392395.1 Bacillota bacterium | reverse complement strand
GTATGACCATCTCACAGAGCTTCCGAACCGGCGCTATATCGATTCTTATCTCATAAACCGCATGGCCGAATTCGAAAAGCTGGGGATCACCTTTTCGGCAATGATCATGGACATCGACCACTTCAAGGATGTGAACGACACCTACGGTCACGAGGTCGGGGATCAGGTTCTCAAGATGATCGCAAAGACGATGCGCAACGCCTTTCGCAAGAACGACTTCATCGGGCGATGGGGCGGCGAGGAATTCCTGGCGGTCATCGTCGGCGTGTCAGGGGAGGATCTCAGCAACATCTGCGAAAAGATCCGGATTCTGGTCAAGAATTCTGTGCTTCGAACGGAAGCGGGGCCTGTCGGCGTAACCATTTCGATCGGCTCCACGCTGGTCTGCCAGGGCGATACGCTTGCCTCCATCCAGCAGCGGGCGGACAACGCATTGTACATCAGCAAACAGACCGGCAGGGACAAAGTCACGATCATGTAAGTGTCATGCCTTGAAGGACAACTTGAACGAAGCCCCCCGTTTCCGGAGGACTTCGTTTTGCGCTTTGACAAACCTTATCGTACCATTGGAAAGCCTTTGCGGATTTTCAATGCGGCATCAGGCGATGTCGGCGAAGCGGTACATCGGCTCGCCCTTGTCGTTAAAGCTGACACCGGTGATGCCGGGGTTCTTCAGGCAGTAGTAGACCTGGGTGACGCAGGGGATCACGTAGAAGTTGTCGCTGACCAGGATGTTCTGCGCCTTGTGCAGCGCTTCGTTTCGCGCGGCGGGGTCGTTTGTTGCGTCGGAGGTAGCGATGGCCGCATCAAAGTCCGGGTTGGCGGTGCCGTTGTAGTTGGAGGAGGAGCCGGTTACGTACAAGTTCAGGAAGTTGATCGGGTCATTGAAGTCCGCGGTCCAGCTGTGGCGGATCAACTGGAAGTTACCGTCCTTCTTGTCCTGGGCGTAGACTTCGCTCTCCTCGCCGTTCAGCGTGATGTCGATTCCCAGGTTCTTTTTGAGCTGCGCCTGAATGGCCTGGGCCATCAGCGAATCCTTGTCGCTGTTGGGGTAGGTGTAGGTGAGCGCCGGGAAGCCCGCGCCGCCGGGGTATCCGGCGTCGGCGAGCAGTTGCTGGGCGGCGGCGACGTCCTCGGTGAACAGCGGATCCTGCTCGTCCTTAAAGGATTTTTCGGTGGCGGTGGACAGCATGGACTCTGCCACGTAGTTGACGGAGGGGATGTAGTCTCGGCCGATCACCTGGCACATCTCGGTGCGGTTCAGGGCCAGCGCGATGGCCTTGCGGACGCGGACGTCGTCCAGCGGCTTCACACTCAGGTTCGGGAGGATGAACTTGGAGGTGAGCATGTTCCAGGTGAACAGCTCGTCCGTGTCCTTGTACATGTCCGCCACGTAGTCCGGCAAGCCCGCGGCCACATTGACTTCGCCGGTCTGGTAGGCGGAGAACAGCGCGGTCTGGTCGGTGATGAACACCACCTTGATCGAGGCCAGCATAACCTTGTCCTTCTGCCAGTAATAGGGGTTTGCCACGACGGTGTAGCCGACGCCGTCGGTGTACTCGCTCAGGCAGAACGCGCCGCTACCCAGGTTGAGCGCGGGGTCCTTGAACCAGCCTTCGTTGTCGTTAGTCGCCTTACCATCCTTGGAGGGGTAGAAGACCGGCAGGTTCATCATCTTGAGGAAGTAGCTGCAGGGCGTCTTGAGGGTGAAGACCAGGGTGTAGTCGTCCTGGGCGACGGCCTTTACGTCGTCAATGGAGCCGCCAGACGCGGCTTCCTGGGCCCCGGCGATGTTAAACAGCATGTTGGCGTAAATGGCGTTGCCGTTGTTCGGGTCCAGCGCGCGGCGGATGGTGTTCACGAAGTCGGCGGCGGTGACGGCGGAACCGTCGCTCCACTTGGCCTCCGGGCGCAAGTGGAAGGTCCAGGTAAGGCCGTCTTCGCTGGTTTCGTAGCTTTCGCAGGCTTCGTAGACCAGCTTGCCCTCGTTGTCAAAGCTGACCAACGGGTCCACGCACAGCTTGGTGTACTCGGTCCACATGTCCAGCGCGAAACCCGCCGGGTCGAGGCAGCCGGTCGAGGAAACCGTGGCGATGACGATGCTCTTGCCCGCGTCTTGGGCAAGGGCGGTCAGGCTGAACGCGCCCAACATCAGCGCCGCGATCAGCATCAGAGAGATGATCCTCTTCATAGTTCGTTCCTCCATATTACCGTATTATCTATAACAGAGCCCTCTGTTATATCCGAATTGCGCAGTCTTCTTCCTATGCGTTGAAAAGCCGCCCGGCGGATTTTCAACGCTTTAGGAGAATAGATGGCAGGCGATGGAGCGACCGTCGATTTGCTTCAGTTCCGGCACGGCTTCCCGGCACTTGTTCGTGCGGTAGCGGCAGCGCCCGGAAAACGCGCAGCCGGGGGGAAGGTCGATCGGGCTGGGGACCTCGCCTTCCAGCGGCGCGCGGGCGCGCCCGGCCTGGTGTGGATCGGGCACGGGCACGGAGGCGATCAACGCTTGCGAATACGGGTGCATCGGGCGGTCGCAGACTTCCGTTGCGGGGCCTACCTCCACGATCCGGCCCAGATACATCACGCCCACCGTGTGGCTGATGTGCCGGACGGCCGCCAGATTGTGGGTGATCATCAGGTAAGCGAGGCGCTTTTCATCCTGAATGCGCTCCAGGAGGTTGATGATCTGCGCCTGAATCGAGACGTCCAGCGCGGAGAACGGCTCGTCGCACACGATGAATTCCGGGTCTAGCGCCAGCGCGCGCATGATGCCGATGCGCTGGCGCTGGCCGCCGGAGAATTCGTGGGGGTAGCGCTGGATGTGGTCGGCCTTGAGGCCGACGGTCTCGACCAATTCCCGCACGCGGGCCTCGCCTGCCTTTGCGTCGCACAGGTGGTGGATCCGCATCGGCTCCCGGACGGCGTCGCCCACCGTGAAGCGCGGGTTTAGCGAGGCGTAGGGGTCCTGGAAGATCATCTGCATGCGCTTGCGGAACGGGCGCATCGCTTTGATGTCCAGCTTTGTGATGTCTGTGCC
>JAEVZE010000218.1 GCA_023392395.1 Bacillota bacterium | reverse complement strand
ACGGCTATACAGACCGCTATACCGAGCTGAAGGAATGCCTGCTCTCCAACACCTTTTACGTGGTGCCTTCGATCCGGTACGGCAAGAATCAGAAGAACAATCTGGACATCCAGCTGGTCATCGACGCGCTGGAGGTCGCTTACGTGAACCCGCTGATCGACAGCTTCTGCATCGTGTCCGGCGACAGCGACTATACGCCGCTTGTGGGCAAGCTGAAGTCGATGGGCAAGAAGGTGCTGGGCATCTCCCGGAGCGAGGTGGCCTCGGGCATTTTCATCAAGGCCTGCAGCGAGTTCATTTTCCTGGAATCGGTGGCCGTCACCACCAAGCAGCCGGTGAAGCCTGCCTCTGCGCGCGAGAAGGAGGAGGAGTCGCCAGATCTCAACGAACTGATCGTCCAGATCGAGACCATCCTGGCCGATCAGGATGAGGACATGATGTACGCCAGCGAACTCAAGGACACGCTGACGCGCCTCAGGCCGGACTTTGACGAGCGCACCTATGGCTGCGCCACCTTCGGAAAGCTGATGGCCATGGTCGCCGCCAAAAGCGCCCGGCTCAAAGTGTGGACGGAGGATTCCTCGCTCAAGATCGGCCTAAACGGCAGCGACGCGCCTATGCCGCAGCTGAACAAGGAGAACTGGCTCAACGCCTTCCGCGATTACCTGAAGCAGTACAAGGCGGACGGCTTCGAGCGCATCAACCCGTCGATCCTGAAGGCCGCCATTCAGGCGGATTACCCTGACTTCGACGAGAAGGCCATCGGCTTCAAGCGCTTCAGCGACATCATGAAACGGCTGGAGAAGGAGAAGCTGCTCACCGTCGAGATGGACGGCGCGCACACGATGCTGCTCAAGATCACCTAATGCAACTTACAAGGCCGGGAGGCGATGCCTCTCGGCCTTGTAGCGTAGAAAGCCCCGAGGTTTTTTCAACGCAATGGAAGAGTCTCTGCGCAGGCCTGGACTTCTTCGGAATTCCCGGGCGGCTTGCTGACAGCAGGTATTGTTTCTTCCACCAGTGTGCGCACTAATGGAAGAAACGCGTTCCCGGCGCGCAGGTCGCCGGGAACGATTGGATGGTACGGTGAGATTTGTCAACAGGGCCGGGAGGCGATACCTCCCGGCCCTTTCGTTTTTTGGCCCTGCGTCCCCTCATTTGGGGGGGTTCAACGTGATGCCTGCCCGCGTCAGCGCGTCCGCGATGGCCTGCGCGTTTTTGTCCATCGTTTCAATGTAGTCGTCCAGGTCGCCTGGCGCGTGGGTGGACAGCGTGTCGATCAGCGCAAGCTGATAGCCCGCGTCCGTAAGCTGGTCGCGCAGCGCCTTTGGGGCCTGGGTTTCGATCAAGACCACCTTCGCGTCGGATGCCTTGAGCGCTTCAAGCGCCTGTTTCAAGTCATTGTCGGAGAGTTCGCTGCCCGGCTCCCGCTTGACGACGGCGGAAACGTTCAGACCCAGCTCGTCCGCAAGGTACCTCAGCCCCTCATGGGCCACCGCGACGCTGTGCTCGGGCGCGGCGATCAGCTGATCCTCCATCCGCCCCTGAAGCGCCTCCAGCTCCTCGTCAAAGTGGGAGAAGTTGTCCTCGTACAGCGCCTCGTAGTCCGGGTCCAGTTCGATCATGCCCGCGGTGATGATGGAGCACATCTCCCGCGCCTGCGCGACCGAAAGGTACGCCCAAGGGTTTTCATCGTCAAAATGGTCGGGCTCGTCGCCCTCGGCGGCTACCGAGCCGTTGTTCAGCAGCGTCAGCCCGTCCATCGCGCCCACGACCGCGATCTTCCCATCCGCAAGCTGGCTCTCGAAGGACTCGAAGCCTCGGCCCGCCAGAATTACCGCGTCCGCGCTGGAAAGCAGCGCCGTATCCCAGTCGCTCAGTTCGTAGCTTCTCATGCAGCCATCTTGCGGCTGCACAAGGCATTTCAGCGTGATGCCCGGCGCATCCTTCACGATGGGCGCGGACAGTGCGTAGATGGGTGGGAAGGAGGCGTAGAGCGTTCGGGCCGGGTTGGCTTCGTCGGGCACCAGCTTCTGACAGCCCGACAGCTGCAGCGCAAGAAGCGCCGCCACCACCCACAGAGGGAATTTGCGCATGATGTTCTCCTTTGGATATTGCCGCATGTGTATACTTGTTTGGCGATCTGACATTTCGGCAGCGGACGCAGGTTGCGTTTACGAGCATGCGCCCCAGCCGGGAATCTGCCCCTGCCGCGCAGGATCAGGAAAGATCGCTCCACATGTGATTATACTGCATTGCGCAGTCCGAATTCAAGTTTCGCTCTGTTCTTGACCAGTTTTGCGCGTTTGGTATAGGATGCCCCGTCATTCGGCGGAGTGCTTGCGCGGGGGCGGAGCGCTGCCGTGTCCTGTCCGCATGGACTCCGTAGACAAGTTTGATACAGCGATTGAACGCGATACATCGAGCGTACGGATTTCCATGTTATGGAACGATAGTTCCATACAAATTGTTGAGTACGGTAACAAATATGAGGGGAAATGCTAAAAATGGCACCGAATAATTCAATAAAACAGTTGACAGAACCGGAAGGTGACGTTATAATTCCAAAAAAAGAACACTTTTTATTTGATAATGTGGAATCGGTTCCACATACGAGGAGAGCCAGTGGCACAATACGAAAGCAATGGGAAGGTTGCCCGGGAAGTGACGATTTCCGACATCGCGCAATGGGCCGGCGTCGGCAAGGCGACTGTTTCGCGCGCGCTGAACGGCAGCGGCTATGTCGGCGCGGATGCGCGCCGCCGCATTGAAGAAGCGGTGAGCGCGCTGGGGTACACGCCGTCGGCCGCGGCGCGCGCCCTGTCCACGCGGCAAACCAGCATGATCGGCCTGGTCATCCCCGAGGTGAGCAACCCGTTTTTTGCGGAGATCATCCTGGGGATCAGCCAGGTGGTGGAACAGAACAACCTGGTGCTGATGCTCTCAAACACCGACAACCGCGCGCAGACCGACCTGAAGGTACTGCAGATGATGCGCCAGCAGCGCCTGCGCGGGCTGATTTACACGCCCGCGGTGGAGTACGACGATCGCGGAGAGCGCGAACGGATGATCCAGCTGCTCGGGCAGATTGGCGCGCCCGTGGTGGTGCTGGACCGTCCGCTCCGGGAAGCGCCGTTTGATGAAGTCTGCACCGACAACCACACCGGGGCGTATCTCAGCGCCAAAGCACTGATCGAGGCGGGACACCGCCGCATCGGCATTGTGGCGGGGGACATGCGCCTCAACATCGGCCGGGAGCGCCTCGAAGGGTTCCGGCAGGCGCTGACGGATTGCGGCATCGGGCTGCGGGAGGAGGACATCCTCTACGGAGAGTTCGATCAGAACAGGACCTATGCCCTGACGCGGGCCATGCTGGAAAAGGACGAATACCCAACCGCCTTTTTCGTCAGCAACAACTTGAGTAGCAAGGGCTTCATCCGGGCGCTTTTTGAGAAGGGCAAGCGCATTCCCGAGGACGTCGCGTACATCGGCTTTGACAGGGTGGACGGCCTGGAGCTGTTCGGGCTGCAATACAGCTGCCTGGACCGCGACGTGCCGCGGATGGGCGCGATGGCGATGCGCCTGTTGCTGGAGCGAATCGACGACCCCGCAAAGGCGCGCGAGCGGATCGTCGCCTCGCCGGTACTCAGGCTGACGGGTTCCGAAAAGCGCTGGCGGTAGCCCGAGGAACGAACCCATTTCCGAAAGGAAAAACAATAGGGAGGGAACAACCGTGAAGAAACTGGCATTGCTTCTCGTCGTTCTGATGGCGCTTGCTC
>JAEVZE010000176.1 GCA_023392395.1 Bacillota bacterium | reverse complement strand
GTGCGCACATTGGGAGAACAAACAATACCATCAGTCAGTGCGCCGCCCGGAAATCTCGCGGGATTTCAGGCGCACGCAGTCTTTCCCTTACGCATCGAAAAAACCGAAGGGTTTTTCGATGCTCAGAGGCGTTCCCACAATCGCGAGAACGCCTTTCATGATTCCTGTCATGCTATTTTCTGGGCCTGCGCTTTTTGATAACCGCCGCGATCCATTCCGGTGCGTAGGCGCTGGTGCAGCCTTTGGGTACTTTCTGGCCCTTGTAGACGCCCAGCCGCTCGCCGACTTCCAGGCAGCGGTCCGTAAACGCCTCGTGGCGGATACCGATTTCGCACATCGCGCGGTTCATGGCCCACTGCGTTTGTGGCGGCGCGTCCACTATGCCCTGTTCCACCAGGTCCACGATGTGGGAGAGCGCGTCCGGCGAAAGCTTCTTCCCGAGGATTTCGCTGACGACCAGCGTCCAGCCCGCGCGCCCTGTGAGATCGTCCGGGGAGTCCATCCACGCATCGCGCAGTTCGCCAGCGAACGGCGCTTCGGCGATGACGTCAAACACCAGCTCGTCGAGGAGGTCGACGTACCGGATGTTCTTCACCATCCGCTCCGCCTGCGCTTTTTCCAGCTTGACCGGATCCAAAATCATGGCGGACAGCAGCTGCGCGTCGATGTTGCCGGTCTCCCAGAGGGAGAGGGCCAGCGCGTGGTCTCTGCCCAGTGCCTCTGCCTGGGCGCGCAGCTTGCCCAACGGCACCCCAAAAAGGTTTACGCCCGCGCCATGCTTCACCATATGCTTTTTTCGGGCCGCGTCGCCCAAGGCGGCCAGCTGATCCATGACCGTCGAAATATCCATGCGATTGCCCCCTTCATGCCGCCCCCCAAGGGCCTACTTGATGATTATACTACCCATGACGCGGGGTTGCAAACAGGGAGCTTCCGACAGGGAAATGCTTGTGCTTGCCCACGCAGCTTGCTTCTTTCACGGTGAAAATCTTCGGGGTTTCAGCGCTATTCCTGCGCCAGCGAGGAAAGCACTGCCGCCTTTGTGACAATACCCAACAGGCTCCCGGTTTCGTCCACCACCGCCAGCGGGTATGGGGCCTGCGCGGCGCGCGGCAGGATGTCGTGGACGGTCTCGTCCGGGGAGCAGGTTTCTACGTCCGAATGCATCACTTGGGCGATGGGCAGCCCTTCCTTGTGGGCGCGCACGGCGTCGGCGATGGTCAGGATGCCGCGCAGTCTCAGGCTGTGGTCGACCACGTAGACCGTGGACAGCGCGTTCCGGCGCATGGCCTCGATGGCCTGAGCGGGCCGGTCGGTGAGGCGGGCGAGGCTGGAGGGCGTGATCATCACGCTGCGAAGGGAGGTGACCTTCGAACGGTCTGCGCTGCCCACGAACCTTTTCACGTAGTCGTCGGCGGGACTGAAACTCATGCCCTCGGGGGTGTCCACCTGGATCACCTTACCGTCCCGCATGATGGCGACGGTATCGCCCAATTTGAACGCCTCGTCGATGTCGTGGGTGATGAACACCACGGTCTTGCCCAGCTTGCGCTGAATGCGCAGCAGTTCGAACTGCATGTCCCGGCGCACCAGTGGGTCCAGTGCCGAGAAGGGCTCGTCCATCAAGAGCACTTCCGGGTCTGAGGCCAGCGCCCGCGCGATGCCCACTCGCTGGCGCATGCCGCCCGAGAGGCTGTCGCAGGTCTGGTGCTCCCATCCGGACAGCCCCACCATCTGGAGGACCTCCAGCGCCTTCTGTTCCCGCTGGGCGCGTGGCATGCCGCGTACCTCCAGCCCGTAGGCCACGTTGCTGAGCACGTCCCGGTGGCTCATCAGGCCAAAGGACTGAAACACCATCGACATTTTGCGCCTGCGCAGGTCCAGAAGTTCCCGGTTGCCGAACTTCGTGATGTCCTGGCCCTCGAACAGCACGCTGCCGCTGGTGGGCCTGTGGAGCCGGTTCAGACAGCGCACCACCGTGGACTTGCCCGAACCGGACAGGCCGATGACCACGAAGATCTCGCCCCGGCGGATCTTCAGGTTCACATCCCACAGCGCGACGGTCGTGCCGGTCTTTTTATGGACGGTCTCCTTGTCCGACCCTTCCCGCATCATGCGGGCGGCCTCCGCCCGGTTGACGCCGTACAGCTTGGACACGTTTTTGAGTTCGAGGATGTACTCGCTTTGCTGTTCAGCCATTTTGATCACCTCCGGGCTTTGCGGCCGTTTCGCGGGCCTTCTTCTTGTCCTCGCCGAACCAGCCCTGGGTTAGCCGGTCCATCAGGATCGCCAGGATCACCACCGAGAAGCCGGACACCAGTCCACGGCCGATCTCGGTGCGGTTGACGGCGATCAGTACTTCGTTGCCCAGGCCCCTGGCGCCGATCATCGAGCAGGTGACCACCATCGCCATCGCCATCATCAGCGTCTGGTTGACGCCGGCCATGATCGTAGGCATCGCCTGCGGAATCTGCACCTTGAAAAGCGTCTGGCTCCGGGTCGCGCCAAAGGCGCGGGAGGCCTCTACCACGCCTTCGTCCACCTGCCGGATGCCCAGGCTGGTCAACCGAATCACCGGCACGACTGCGTAGATCACCGTCGCGATGACCGCGGAGGCCGAGCCCATCCCGAAGAACAATAGGGCCGGGATCAGGTAGACGAAGACCGGCATGGTCTGCATTGTGTCGAGCACCGGGCGGACGATTCTGGTCGCCCGGTCGGAGGCGGACAGCAGAATCCCGATCGGCAGGCCCAGTACCAGCGCGATCAGGACGCTGGTCAGTACGATGGACAGCGTTTGCAGCATCATCGACCAAAGCCCCACCACGCCCACCAGGCACAGCAGGAGCGCGTACAGCAGACCGCTGCGAAACTTCCCGCGGGCCTTCCAGCCCAGCAGCAGCACCGCTGCCACCAGTACGAACCACGGGATGGAGGCGAGCATCCAGTTGATGGAGTTGACCAGCCGGATCAGCCCTTGGCCGATGATGTCCTCAAAAAACCAGGATGCGCCGGCCGCAAAGCCGCGCATCGCTCGGTCGATGGCCGTCACATTGGGCTTAAATACAAAGGGAAACGTACCGAGATCCCCCAATTCCTTCACCTCACATCCTGTGGTTGTTGAGCGCTTACAGCGCATGGACCAACCCATCTGAGCGTTCATTCGTTCCCGGAAGCTGTTCGCAGGAACGTGTTTCATCTACCAGTGGGCACACTGGCAGATGAAACATTTCCTCCAGCCAGAGAGCCGCCCGGAAATTTCGATGAATTTCAGGCTCGCGCAGGCTTCTCCCTTCACACCCAAACCCCGGAGTTTTGGGCGCGCATAGCGCTTACAGCGCCGCGCGCAGCTTGGCCGCTTGGTCGGCGGTCAGCCACTGGTCGATCAATTCCGGGTGCTGTTTCAAAAACCACTTGGCCGTGGCCACGTAGTCGTCCCCGGTTTCCTGCATGTGGGCCAGCGCCTCGCTGGTCAGCGCGGAGGACGTGTGATACTTGGAAAGGAATTCGCAGTATTCCGGGTTGGACTGTTTGAAGGCGTTGGAGACGCAGACCGTCACCCGCGTGGCGGGGAAGGCGGTCTCGCCATCCTTGTAGGTATCCTGGCTGTAGGGCGCGTCCTGCAGCAGTACGCAGTCGTACTGGCCCAGCAGCCACGTCGGCTCCCAGTAGTAGGCCACGATCGGTTCGCCCTTGTCCCAGGCCGAGACGAACGCCGCGCTCATCGCCGCGTCGCTGCCCGGCAGCACATAGTTGTACATCTGGTCCAGGCCGTAGTGCTGGATCTTCTTTTCCAGGATCGAGGTGACCTCCCAGCCCGGTAGTCCGCCGAAGATGCGGCCCATGCCGGGGGACTCCGGGTCGGGGAAGAGGGAGGCGTACTTCTTCAGGTCCTCAACGGTCCTGAGATTGGGCGCGACTGGCTCGATGCTGCGGGCGCTGTCGCCCTCGATCACGTACCGGGGCACGTACAGCCCCTGTGCGTTGTCGTCGAAATTCACGCCCAGCTCCTGCATCCTGCCCTGAGCGATGTCGTCTTTGTAAGTGGGAAGGTTATCCGTCCACATCTCCATGTGCACGTCGATGTCGCCCGACATCAGCGCCTCCGAGGTGATCGGCGTGGAGCCGGAGACCTCCTCCCAGGTGTAGCCGAATACCGTTTCGGCAATCGTCCCCGCCACCGCGTTGTGGAAGCGGATGGAATCCCAGCCCACCTCGGCAAAGGTGAGGGCAGTCTTCGGCTCGGCTTGGGCGGTCAGCCCGATCGACAAGGTCAGCAGCAGCGCGGTCAAGATCGCAGCGGTTTTCTTCATGGAATTCTCTCCTTCCGGCAATGGTGTTCAGCCAAAAACGCACGACTGACAACTTATATAC
>JAEVZE010000149.1 GCA_023392395.1 Bacillota bacterium | reverse complement strand
CTTCGGGTCTTCCCGGCGAGGAAGGGGATGTCTTCCGACTTTGCGCCCAGCTCTTTCAGCGTGACCGGCATGCCGATGCTCCTTAGGAAATCCTCAAAGCGCTCGATGCCTTGAAGCGCCGTCCGCTCCGGATGCGCAAGATCCAGGCTGCAGCCCCACACGCGGCTGGCCAACTGCGCGAAGCGGTTGATATCGTGGGGGAGGGCGTAGCGCATCCAGGCCGGAAACACCACGGCCAGCCCGGCGCCGTGGGCCACGTCGTACAGGGCGCTCAGCTCATGCTCAATCTGGTGGCTGGCCCAGTCGCCCACCCGGCCCACGCCGCAGGTATTGTTGTGGGCCAGCGTGCCCGCCCACATCAGCTGCGCGCGGGCGTCGTAGTCCGCAGGATTCGCCAGCGCCTGCCGGGCCGAGCGGATGACCGTCAAAATCAGCGCTTCGCCCAATCGGTCGGTCACGTCCACATCCGGCGTGTTGGTAAAGTAGCGCTCCAGGATGTGCGCCATGATGTCGGTCGCGCCGCAGGCGGTCTGATAGGGCGGCAGGGTGTAGGTCAAAACCGGGTTCATCAGCGCGAACTGCGGGCGGTTGAGCTCCACGTTCAGGCCGCGCTTGGTGAGCGTGTCCTTTTGCATGATGACGCAGCTGTTGGAGCTCTCGCTGCCCGCGGCCGCCATCGTCAGCACCACGCCCAGCTTGATTGCCTTCGAGGGCGTCGCCTTGCCGGAGAAGAAGTCCCAGAAGTCGCCTTCGTAGGGGATGCCCGACGCAATGGCCTTGGCGGAGTCGATGGCGCTGCCGCCGCCCACCGCCAGAATAAAGTCCACCCCGAACGAACGGCCCAGTTCGATGCCCTCGTAGACCTTGTCGTCCCTGGGATTTGGCAGCGCACCGCCCAGCTCCACGTGCGGAAGGCCCGCCGCGTCCAGCGATTCCAAGATGCGCGGAATCAGCCCGCTCCTCATCGCCGAGCCGCTGCCGTAGTGCACCAGCACCTTCGAGCCGCCAAGCGAACGAATCATCTCTCCCGCCTTCAGCTCCACGTCCCGGCCGAACTCAAACCGGGTCGGGATGTAGAACGAGAAATTGTCCATACCACTAAGCCTCCTTTTCGAGGATCGAGCGGATCTTGGCTTCCATCGCGCGGGCGAACGCCTCCTGCCCCTCGCGGGTGATGTGGATGCCGTCCTGCGGCCAAGGATCGGCGTACTTCGCGGCGTCCAGGAATTCGCAGCCGGTCAGCGTCGCCACGCGATGGTACTCGCGTGCGAAATCTTTGGAGATCGCGGCGGCCTTCGGCCCGAAGGCGTCTCCGAACATGCGCCTTTCCACGTCGTTTGCAACCAGGATGGGGGAGACCAGAAGGATCTTTGAAGGCTTGCCGTCCCGGCCCACCGCGTACTGTTTGGCGCGGAGCACCATCTGCTGCGCGCACTGGGCGATGGTGTAGGCGTTCATATTGAAGCGCACTTTGGTGTCGTTGGTGCCCAGCATGATCACAACCAGATCCAGCGGGTTGTGGCTCATCAGGCAGGGCGGAAGGTACGCCATGCCGTTTTTATGGCCTCCCTCGGTGGGATCGTCGTGGATAAAGGTGCGGCCGTTCAGGCCCTCCTCGACGACCACGAACTCGTCGCCCAGAAACGATGCCAGGCGCTTTGTCCAGCGGGTTTCGTCGTCAAAGCGGCCTGTGTCGAAGTCGTAACCGTAGGTGTTGGAATCGCCAAAGCAGAGAATTCTCCGTTTCATTTCAATCCCTCCCGGCGCATTATACCATATTTGGTCCGGGGTGTGATATACTAATGCGGGAAAAGAGGCGGTCGGATGGATTTTTCTGAGGAATGGCTGGAAGCGATGAAGCGCCTGACGGGCGATGAATACGCGGCGTTTCTAGCGGCGATGGGCGAGGAGCCGGCGCTGGCCTTGCGGCTGAACGCGCTCCGGGAGGGCGCTTTTACCGGGCGGGCGGGGGAGCGGGTGCCCTGGTCGCCCTTTGGTCGTTACCTGAGGACGGACGATTCTGTCAAGACCGGCGCGGACATCGCCCACGCGGCGGGCGTGTACTACATGCAGGAGGCCAGCGCGCAAGCGCCCGCGGAGGTGCTCGCGCCCAAGCCGGGCGAAGTGGTGCTGGATCTGTGCGCCGCGCCGGGCGGCAAGGCTTCGCAGATGGTGGGGAAGATGGGCGGCCGCGGCGCGCTGGTGGCCAACGAGATCGAATTTTCCCGCGCGAAGGCGCTGTCGGGCAATCTGGAGCGGATGGGCGTCCGGAACGCAGCAGTGGTGAGCGAATCGCCCGAAAAGCTGGCGGCGAAGTGGCCGGATACCTTTGACGCGGTGCTGGCAGACGCGCCCTGTTCCGGCGAGGGCATGTTCCGGCGAGACCCGGATGCCCGGAGCGCCTGGAAGCCCGGCAGTCCTTTGGGATGCGCCGTAAGGCAGCGGAAGATCCTCGATAGCGCCGCGGCGCTCGTGAAGCCCGGCGGGCGGCTGGCCTATTCCACATGCACATTCAACGACCTGGAGAACGAGGGCGTAATCCAGGATTTTCTGGAATCGCACCCGGACTTTTCTCCGGCGGAATTCGCGCTGGAGGGCGTCGGGCGGTCGAAGGGCGGCATGCTGCGCCTTTGGCCGCATAAACTTCGGGGCGACGGGCACTTCGTGGCACTTTTGAAACGGGCGGGGGAGGCTGCGCCCGCGCCCGGACGGCGGGCGGGGCAGATCCCGGCAACGCTCATGGACGCGCTGCCCGGCCGCTGGGTGGAGGCGCTGGAAGGGTGGTCTGTCGAGGAATCGGGCGAAGTTTTTGACGCACTGCCACCGGAATTGCCTAACCTCAGCGGGCTGCGGGCGCCTCGGCGGGGTCTCAGGCTGGGCGAGGTGAAGGGCTACGCAAAGCCCGATCACGCGCTGGCGATGGCTTTCAAGCCCGGTTGCTTTGAACGGGCGGTTTCGCTGGACGACGGCGCGGCTTGCGCGTACTTGCGCGGCGAGGCGCTCCCAGCGGACGGGCCGGACGGCTGGACGCATGTCTCCTGGCGCGGCTTTCCACTGGGGTTTGGGAAAATGTCCCAAGGGACGCTCAAAAATCACCTGCCCAAGGGACTTCGCTTGCGCTGAAGTCTTTGCGCGTAGAAAAACCCTGAGGGTTTTTCTACGCAAAGGAAGAACTTCTGCGCAGGCCTGAAATTCTGAGGAATTTCCGGGCGGCCTGCTGACTGCAGGTATTGTTTCTCCCACCAGTGTGCGCACTGATGGGAGAAACACGTTCTTTGCGCACAGGTCGCCGGGAACGATTGGATGGTACGGTGAGGTTTGTCAACAGCTTAAGGTTGCGCTTCTTTTGAAGCGCAGGCATATCAGGAAATCCACGAAGCGCCTCCACGATTTGACAATAAAAAAACGCCCCTCGGGGGCTTGGTGTGAATATGCCATTTTAGTGGGAGTTTTGCCAGAAGAAACGGGGACGGCGGTTTTTGCTGCGCAGCGCCTCCGCGCTCTCGTAGGCGGTCAGGTACTGGGTGTTGCCCGGCTGCTGCCGGGTGGCAATGCCAAAGTATAGCACCGCCTTTTCCACCTCGCCCAGCCGGAACAGCACCGCGCCGAACAGGTAGTTCCACTCGGCGCTGCGGGTCGCCACCCGCATCAGCGCCTGCCGCGCGGCGGACAACTGCCCGAGCCCCAGGAGCTTGCGCACGTCCTCCAGCTGCTCGCTCTCCGGAGAGAGCTGATCCAGCTTGCCGTGGGATGCGCACTGGCTGAGCGCTTCCTCGTAGGCCAGGTTGATCTGGATCATCTTGGACTCCGCCCACAGCCGCTCCGGGCCTTCTGCAAAGCGGTCGGGGTGCCAGCGGCGCGCCAGATCCCGGTACGCACGGCGAACGTCCGCAACCGACGCGCCCCGCGCAACGCCCAGCACTTCAAAGCAATCGGCCATTTTCGTTCGCCCCCCTTCGCGCAAATTCGTCAATCTGACAGGAGCATTATACCAGCCGTTTTCCCGCTTGTCCAGCCCCCCGGCGGGCGGAAAGGCTCCGCCCGATAAATATTACAGAAGCGTTTCATTTGCGCGCGAAAACGTAATACCACAACATGTAGTATTCCCTTGCTATTTTGTGCTGCGTCGGATACAATATATGTAATGAATGGACAGTTCATGCCGAACTGTTTTTTTTACGAAGGGCGTGTCGCACCGAATGAGGTCCCCCGATCGTAGAAGTACGAAAGCGAAGCCCCGCGTGAACCGCGCCAACAGCGCGGTGGTGCGGTGGCTCGTTTTTTGCTTCCCCGCGGGCCTTCTGATGATGTGGAGCGACCGCTGCAAGTGGCCCAGGTTCGCGAAAACGCTGATTTCGGTGAGTTTCGCGGCGCTGTTGCTGGCGATTCTTCTGCCGCAGACCAGGCCGCCGGAGCGCGTCAAAGGCGGCGTGGAGCTCGTAGGTCTGACGCCCGCGCTGGAGGTGCAAGGCCCTCAGCTCGCGGAAGGCGCGCCGCAGTTCGACGCGTACGTGCCGGTCTACCAGCCCGAGGCGACGCTGTTTGTGGAGCCGACGCCCACGCCAGTGCCGGTTTATGTTTATTGCAACGATGGCGGCGAGTATTACCATACCAAGAACTGCCGCTACGTCAAGGCGAACACGCCCAAGGTTACGCTGGGGCAGGCGGTCGCCGCGGGATTCAAGCGCTGCAAGACGTGCCGCCCGCCGTTGCCGGACGACGAAGGCTGATCGATCGTTTTCTACCCGTTTCTGAATGGATCAATCAGGCGCTCCGTGCATGCGGGGCGCTTTCTTGTATATCCAGATATACAAATTACCAACTCGGCATTGGTAGAAGCCTCTTGATTAAGAAGGCCCCGCGAATCCCAGGATTCGCGGGGCTGAAGTTATGAGGGGATTTGCTCGGGTGCCAAGTCGCGTCAGCCGATGCCCTGTGCGATCATCGCGTCGGCCACCTTGAGGAAGCCTGCGATGTTGGCGCCCATGATGTAGTCGTCCGGGTGACCATAGGCCTTGGCGGCTTCGTCCATCTGACGGTAGATGCCGCTCATCACGCCGTTCAGCCGTTGGTCGACTTCGTCGAACGTCCAGTTGAGGCGCATGCTGTTCTGGGTCATCTCCAGCGCGGAGGTGGCGACGCCGCCTGCGTTGGCCGCTTTGCCGGGCGCAAACAGCACGCCCGCCGTCTGGAACGCATGGGCCGCGTCGGGGGTGGTGGGCATGTTGGCGCCTTCGCCGACCGCGATGCAGCCGTTTTTGATCAGCGCCTTCGCGTTTTCCAGGTTCAGTTCGTTCTGCGTGGCGCAGGGAAGCGCGATGGAGCAGGGGACATCCCAAACGGAGCCGTCCTCGCGATAGGTCGCGCCCGGAACCAGTTTGACGTACTCGCTCAGCCGCTTGCGCTCCACTTCCTTGATGCGCTTGACCGCGTCCAGCTGAATGCCGTTGGGATCGTACACCCAGCCGGTGGAGTCGCTGACGGTGACCACTTTCGCACCCAGCTGCTGCGCCTTCTCACAGGCGTAGATTGCCACGTTGCCCGCGCCGGAGACCACCACGGTCGCGCCGTCGAAGCCCTTGCCGTGGGCGCGCAGCATCTCGTCCATCAGGTAGATCAGGCCGTAGCCGGTGGCTTCCTTGCGGGCCAGCGATCCGCCGTAAGCCAGGCCCTTGCCGGTCAGCACGCCCTCGTACAGCCCGGTCACCCGCTTGTACTGGCCGTACAGATAGCCGATCTCCCGCCCGCCGACGCCGATGTCGCCCGCCGGGACATCGATGTCCTTGCCGATGTACTTGGAGAGCTCCGTCATGAAGCTCTGGCAGAAAGACATGACCTCGCTGTCGCTCTTGCCCTTGGGGTCGAAGTCGCTTCCGCCCTTGCCGCCACCGATGGGCAGGCCCGTCAGCGAGTTTTTGAAGATCTGTTCGAAACCCAGGAACTTCAAGATGCCCAGATTGACCGAGGGGTGCAGCCGGAGTCCGCCCTTGTAGGGGCCGATGGCGTTGCAGAACTGCACGCGGTAGCCCTTGTTGATCCGTACCTTGCCGGAGTCGTCTCGCCACGCGACGCGGAACGAGATCGCCCGGTCGGGCTCGGTGATGCGCTCCAGGATTCCGTTTTCGCGGTACCTTGGATCGGATTCCACCACTGGGGAAAGCGCTTCCAAAACCTCTGCCGCCGCCTGATGGAATTCTTTTTCCCCGGGATTCTTGCGGATCAAATCATCCAGAACTTCCTTTGCGTACAAGCTCAGCACCCTCTCAAATGTATTAACCTCAGCATAATTGTGCAAAAGCACAGCCGCTTCGTGCATTATTATACGAGCACCAGCGGGAAGATGTCAAGCTTTGCTAAAAAACTTGAAAGAATCAAATTTGATTCCTGCAAAACTCCTTTTTTGCGGATGGCAGAGGAACGGGTCTGATCAAGCCGCCCATCCGCGACCATGGCGAAAGAGAAAACGGCGTTCCCAAGGGGAACACCGCGTTTTCCTGGCCTTTATGCGGGTGCGTCCAGGTCGATTCGCGCCGCTCTTGGCAGCGTCAACTCGAACACTTCCATGCCCCGCGCCTGTCGCAGATACTGCGCCAACTGCCTCTGGCAGGCCTCATCCCGGGCGACAAACTGCACCGAACCGTCGCCGCCCGAACCCACGCCCTTGCCGCCATAAATCCATTTTTTAATCTCGCCGTCGTTTAGCGCCGCGTGGAGCGCGGGCGCGGTCAGTTCCTCCGGGCAGAGCGGCGCGACCTTCTCATCGAACAGCGCCTGGGCCTCGTTCATCAAATCGCCCAGCGCGCGGGCGTCGCCCACCTCCATCAAAGTACGCGCGCGGCGCACGATGCGGAGGTTGTCCTCGCCCAGTGCGCGGTGCAGCGCCGCCTGAAGCGCCCCCTCCGGGCGGGGGTAGGCGCGCTGCAGCGTTTCCAGAATCAGCACCGTGTCCTTGGCGGACATCAGGTTGGCCATTACGATGTGGAAATCGCCCCCGATCGCGAGCGCCTGGGTTTCCACGCATGCGCCGTCAAACACCATGTGCACCGGGCGGACGCCGTGGGCCAGCGCTTGATCCATCCGCCCGCACAGCGAAGGAGTGCGCCGCTCGCCCCGGTAGGCGGCCAGCATTTCATCCTCCAGGTTCATGTTCAGGCCGTACAGGCGGTTGAACGCGCGCGCCACCAACAGGCACACCGCCGCGCTGGAGGACAGGCCGCGCTTGACCGGCAGCGTCTGTCGGCGGATGTGTATGGACGCGCCAGCAACCCACGGATACTTTTCGCGCATGTAGGCCGCGGTGCCCGCGGCGTAGGAGTCAAACCCGCCCTGGGCGGCCACTTCGTCCAGCACCTCGGACATGGGGCTCTGAAAGCGGCTCCCATCGGAGTTTTCCAGCTGAAAGAGCTCGTCCCTGCTAGCAGTGGCGTACAGGCCCAGCGGGATGCCGGTCACAATGGCCTCGCCCCGTTCGATGTCCTGGGAGTGCGCGCGCCAGGCCCCCGCCCAATCGCTGTGTTCGCCGAAAAGGCAGAGCCGGCCGGGAATGAAAAGATCAATCATAGCATTCATCACTTATCATCTGTTATTACGCGCGATGGCGCCGCGCGCGGACGCTGTAGCGCACGATGCAATGGATCGCGCGCAGCCCGTCTTTGACGCCGATCTTCTTACCTTCGCTGCGCTTGCGGGGGTGGTAGGAGATCGGCACCTCCAGTACCTTCAGTCCGCTTCCGGCGATCAGCGCGGTGATCTCCGGTTCAAATCCGAACCGGTCCTCCTGAAGCCGGGAAGGATCGATGGCGCCCCGCCGGAACGCCTTGTAGCAGGTTTCCATGTCGGTGAGTTTGAGCCCGGTGAACAGGTTCGACAGCGCCGTCAGAAAGCGGTTGGCCGCGATGTTGGCGCCGTAGGCGCCTTCATACCCCCGTCCGCCGGAAAAGCGCGAACCGAATACCACGTCCGCCTCGCCGCGAAAGATGGGTTCCACAAGCCGCGGATACTCATTGGGGTCGTATTCCAGATCCGCGTCCTGCACGATCAGCGCGTCGCCCGTCGCGGCCTGAAACCCGGTACGCAGCGCAGCGCCCTTGCCACGGTTGGCCGGATGGAACAGGATCCGGTCGGCCAGGCCCTTCAGTTCGCCTGAGAGCAGCGCCCGCGTGCCGTCGGTGGAGCCGTCGTCCACCACGATGATTTCCTTGAACTCCACCGGCGCGCTGCGCACCTGCTCCAGCACCTGCCGGATGGTCTTTACCTCGTTATAGCAGGGAATGACGATGGACAGAACCTTTGGCATGGCTCCTCCTCATGCGCCGGGTGGCGCTTTTTCAATGCGGTACAGCGTAAAATTCGCGTCCTGATGCATTTGCTCCAGCGTAAAGCCGAACTTCTCCTGAATCTGCTCCGGCGTATACAGGTCCGTGACCTGCCTGGAAGAATCGGGCATGCCTGAGACGATCAGGAGGTAGTCGGCGTCCTTCAGCCGTTCAATCTCGGCATTGGGCGAAAAGCTGAGCCGGTGCGTGCTCAGAAAGAACACACGCGGACGCCGGAAGGCAACCACCGCGTCCGCCTCCGTGTTGTCCTGCACGTATTGGTAGGCGGCCAGCGCGCCGCGCGCGTAGGCGCCCTGCGTGTCGGCCCGGCCGCGCTCCATGTTCTGAACGGCCAGCGAGGCTGCGGAGGAGCCCATCACCACGCACAGAAACAGGACCGCCCAAAGGGCGGCGTACTCCAGAATGCGGGCGCGGGAGCGCGCGACGAACGCGGCCAACTCCTTGATCCCCAGCGCCGCGAACAGGATGTACACCGGAAGCACCGGGAACAGGAAGCGTAAGCCTTGCTGGGAAGGCCATACCACGTACAGCGCCATCGTGCCCAGCATGTAGATCAGCGGGAGCGCATAGCGCCGTGCCTGCCGGATCGCGCCCAGAAGGAACAACCCGGTCACCGTAAAGTATAGGGCCCGCCCGCCCACCGGGACCGCCAGGAACCGGTGGAACAGCGTCGCGTAGTACAGCGCATTGTTCTTCATGCTTCTCAGGCTGATCAGCGCGCTGTACTGCAAATGGCTCTCGCCGCCGGCCGGAAGAAGGCGGTTCACAAGCAAATACGCTGGAATGAAGATCAGATAGGGGAGGGCCTGCGCCAGCCATCGCGGATTTTCGCACGGCGCGCCGCCCCGGACCATCCAGCGACCTAGCTTCCAGGGGGGCAGTATAATCGCCTGCATGCAGAGGAGTGCCAGCAAGAGCACCAAGCCGTTGGTGCGAAACAGGAACGCCATCAGGATCAGGACACCCGTCAGTGCGCCCATCGCGTATTGGCGGCGCGGCGCGCCGCCCCGAAGGAGCGATTCCATCGCCATCAGCGCCAGCGTGCTGATGAGGAGAAATGGCACATCCGATCCGATCACGTTGGTCGCGCTCACCATCACCGGATTGACGGCAAACAGCAGCGTGAGCACGGCCGCCCACAGGCCGCCCAGGCGCTTTTCATAATACAGGAACAAGAAGAAGATGAATAACGCGTAGCAGACGATACCCACCTGCTTGAATACGGTCAGGCTGAGGCCGAACGCACCGTACAGCGGCGCGAGCGCCAGGGGCAGTCCCCAGGGGTAGGCGACGGGGCCAAGCCCCATCGGCGTATGGGCGATGATGAAACCGTTGGCGGCGATCTGTCCGGCAATGTCGCCATTCCACAGCGCTATCGCCTGCCCGATGTATTCGGCAAAGTCGTCTCCCCAACCGTGGCCCAGGTTGAACGAGAAGAAGCACACCGCAAAAGACAGCGCTGCCAGCGCCGCCCCCACCGCATACTTTGCCCGCGCGCCCCGCATTGGATCGCCTCCTGGAAAATGATGGAGTTTTCATTTTAAGAATCTTCTCTTTACGCGGCGGACGGCCGGCATGATGGGAAGCCTAAAACAGAAATTCGAGCGGCCTGACACACTACCGCCCGTATTCCGCCACATATCATACCACTATTTGGATATATTGTGAAGTGGGAATTTGCTTTCGACAAATTTTTCAAAACTTGAAATCATTGCAAGAAATTGACGCGCATTTTCTGTGCTTCATGCGAAGCGCGCCGGACGACCCTGGCCCGCATTCAAAAGCCCTTAACCAAAACCGCCACCCGGATTAAATCCGGATGACGGGCGAAAGGCGCTTACATCCTTTCCGGCGATTCGATGCCGATCAGGTAGAGCGCGGTCTTGACGACGCTGCGGGTAACGCGGGTCAAAAGGAGTCGGGCCGCGCGGGCGCCGGGGTCGTCGTCCAGAATGCGGCGCTCGAAGTAGAACTTGTTGTAGGCCTGCGCAAGGTCCACCGCGAAGCGGGTCACCTGCGAAGGCTCGCTGCGCTCGATGGCGGTGGTGACGACCGAGGGGAACTGCTCGACCAGCCGCACGACCTCCTGCGCTTCCGGGTCTGCGAGGGCGTGGAAGTCGGGCTCGGCGGGGGACAGATTGGCCTCTTCAGCCTTCCTCAGCACCGAACAGCAGCGGGCGTGGGTGTACTGCACGTA
>JAEVZE010000121.1 GCA_023392395.1 Bacillota bacterium | reverse complement strand
GTTCAGGACCTCCTCGAAGGACAGCGTCAACAGTCAGTTTATCTATAACGTCTACGCGAATAATCTGGATACCCTGATGGAGCAGCCCGTCGAGCCGCCCTATACGCTGGAGGAAGCGGACAAGATCAAAAAAATCCACCAGAACATCGACGATTACGCGAAAAACGAAGTCAACAAGTTCGTTACCGGCGATCGCTCCCTCGACGAATTTGACGACTTTGTAAAGACCATGAAGGACAAGGGCGCGGACGAGCTCGTGCAGATCGTCAATACCGCCGAGCAGCGCTTCCAGGCCAAGTAGGGCTAAGACGAATCTCGTTATCTGTACCTTTCGGAAGGGCGCCGCAAAGGGCAATGCGCACCGCGCCGGATGGGGCGTCCTTCCGGTTCAAAATTCACTTGGAATGAGGCGGTCTGATGGAATCTGAACTGCTCTATAACGGGAAACCGCTCCCGACGCTGCTCGAGTGCGAGGTGCTTGTAATCGGCGGAGGCCTTGCGGGAATCTGCGCTGCGCTGGGCGCGGCGAGGGCGGGTGCGAAAACCGTGCTTGTGGAGCGCAACGGCACGCTGGGCGGGCAGGCCGCCGAGATCGATACGTGGGGTATCGATGGCTTTGTGGACAATTTCGGCCATCAGATGATCCGGGGCATCCCGTGGGAGATCCTGGAAAGGACCATCCGCGAGGGCGGCAGCGATCCGGCGTGGCTGAACGTCGATATGGAGCTGATGGAAAAGCAAGGCGTCAAGGCGGCGCTGCGCAAGGCTGGACTGGAAGCTTATGTTCCCTATATGGAAACCGGCACCTATATGAACCCCTTCAACGATCAGTATGTTAACCCCAATGCGTACCGGTATGCAGCCCAGTGCATGCTGGAGGAAGCGGGCGTACGGGTACTTTTGGATATGCCCGTTGTGGATGTTCTGATGGACGGGAACCGGGTGTGCGGCGTGGTGACGCTGGCGGAGTTCCAGAAATACGCGCTGCGCGCCCAAATCACGGTGGATACCTCTCAGCAGGCGCTCGTCTGTTCGTTTGCCGGAAAGCAGATTTCCCACCGGCGGGTCTATATGGGCACGCTGCCCCGGGTGGCGGGCGTCGATATCGAGGCCCTTCTGGATTACATGGAAAAGACGCCGGGCAAATGGCTGGTGCGCCCAATGGTGGGCAAAGCGGCGGACGTAAGCGAGATGCGCGCGCTGGCGCGCGGCGGCAATCCGCTGGCGATCCACGGCTTTGAACACGCGCTTGCCGGGGCGGCGGCTAAAAATCCGGCCTTTAAGCCGCTGGTCAGAAAGAACAACGGTCAACTGATGTTTTTCTATGAGCGCGACGGGATGGGCGCCTACTGGACTTTCGGCGACGACTTTAACCGGGTGCAGGCCGACGATCCCCTCGCGATGGCGCAGGCGGTGCTCGCGGGGCGCAAGCAGCAGTGGCTGATGCACAAATTCTTTGTCACGCACATTCCCGGTTTTGAACATGCGCATCTGGCGGACACCTATCCCCATATCTCCAAGGCCTACGAACAGTCCGACGCGGCGGGGGATTTCACCGAGTACGGCGTTACCCCCAGGGAGATTCTGGAGGGGACGACCGACCGGAGCGACGTGATTCTCCGCGTCATGGGCCACCCGCGCAGCGGCCAGTGCCCCAAGGGCTGGCTTCTGCCCTACGGGGCCTTGATTCCGCGCGGTTTGGAAGGAATCCTGGTCGCCGGGAAGCCCGCCAGCAGAAAGATACACTACATTGTCACCTGCGGCGCGGTGGGACAGGCGGCGGGCGTGGCGGCGGCTGAAGCGGCGCGCGGCGGGACGACCCGAGGCGCGGACGCTTCCCGAATCGCAGGGGAGCTCGCCCGTCAAGGCGCAATCGTCCAGTGAAAGGGAACGCAGTATGAAGTATCTGAATGTCAGGATCGCGCCGGATGAATCGCTGAGCATCTCAAGGCTTGTACTTGGCACCGATTATTTCGGTACGAGCGTATCGAAGGATACCGCCTTCGCGCTGATGGACCGATATGTGGAGAACGGCGGAAACTGCATCGACACCGCGCGTTTTTACGCGGACTGGATGCCGAACGGACACGGAGCCAGCGAAACGATGATCGGGCAATGGCTGGCAGAATCCGGGGCCCGGCATAAGATTCTTCTGTCCACCAAAGGCGGGCATCCACCGATCACGGACATGCACTTCAGCCGCATCTACACAAAGCAGATCGAGGCCGATCTGGATGAGAGCCTAAGGGCCCTTCGGACGGATTACATTGACATCTACTGGCTTCACCGCGACAGCCCGGAAAGAACGGCGGGGGATCTCGTGGAGAATCTCTGGCCCATCCTCTCCTCCGGCAAGGTGCGTGCGATCGGATGCTCCAACTGGCGCACAGGCCGGATTGCTCAGGCAAACGAATACGCGAAAACCGTCGGTCGTCCGCCCTTTTGCATGAGTCAGATTCAGTGGAGCCTGGCGGCCTCCACCCCCGAGGCCCACGGTGATCTGACGAAGGTGATTATGAACGATGAGGATTATAAGGGCTATGTGGACATGCAGTTGCCGCTGATGTGCTATTCCTCGCAGGCGAAGGGCTTTTTTGTGCGGCCGACCGAGGGGCCGAACGCGATCAATCAGAAATCCTTTGCATGGTTCTGCACCCCGGATAATCTGAAGCGCAAAGAACGTGTCGAGGAGTACGCGAAGGAGCGCGGCCTTACCCGCACCGCCGTCGCGCTGGGCTATGTGCTATGCAACCGCTTCCCCGCCATGGCGCTCATCGGATGCCGCTCGATTGAACAACTGGAGGATTCAATGACGGCGGGCGACGTAGACATACCGCTTGAGGACGCGGACTGGCTGTATCATATTTGACACCGCCTCTAAACCTCATCCGGTTGCCGCGGGCATTCTTTGGAAAGGTATGAGTGAAATGAACAAAAAAGTGCTGGTAACAGCGACGAATTTTTCGCAGTACTGCGCGCAGGCGAAAGCGTTGCTGGAGGATGGCGGCGTTACGGTGGTGGAAAGCCGTTTCGGCAGGCCGATGTCCTTTGAAGAACTCAAGGAACGCGTCGGCGATATCGACGCCGTGATCGCGGGCGTGGACACCTGGAACGAGCGGGTATTCTCGTTCGCGCCGAAGCTCCGGGTCATCGCGCGATTTGGCGCGGGCGTTGACAACATCGATCTTGAAGCTGCGCGCGCTCGGAATATTAAGGTCACAAACGCCAAAGGACTCAACGCCAACGCGGTGGCGGAAATGGCGGTGGGGCTGATGCTCTGCGCGCTTCGGAACATTCCGCACCTGGTCACATCTCTCCGCAACGGCAACTGGGATCGCTTTATGGCCATCGAAATGCGCGGAAGGACGGTCGGCTTTCTCGGCTTTGGCGACATCGCCCGGCGCACGGCGGAAAAGCTGTCCGGTTTCGGCATCAGGATGATCGCCTATGACATGTACCCGGATCGGGAGCGGGCGAAGCGGCTGGGTGTTGAGATGCTCTCCATGGAGCAGGTGCTGAGGGAGAGCGACGTGGTCAGCCTGCATATCCCGAGTTATCCTGAAACCTACCATATCATGGGGGACGCGCAGTTTGCAGCGATGAAAGACGGCGCGTACTTCATTAACACCGCGCGGGGCGCGCTGGTGGACGAGGCGGCGCTTGCACGGGTGCTTCACTCCGGAAAGCTGACCGCCGCCGCCATCGACGTGTTTGAACACGAACCCATCAAGCCGGGCGACCCATTATTTCAGGTGGAAAACCTGATTATGACGCCTCACTCGTCCGCCGAAACCTACGAAACTTATACGGCGGTCAGCCTTGCAAACGCACAGGCGGTGCTGAACGTGCTGAATGGGCGGGAACCTCAGAACTGGATCAACCAATAGCCGCGGTGCGGCAACATACGTCGGATTGCACCGCCCCTGGGCGGGCGTCGGCAAAAGGAGAGATTCTTATGGATGGAAAGCATCTTCTCAGCGGCATCGTGTGCGCCAATATCACCCCGTTTACCAAAGACGGACAGCTGGATATCCCCTCGCTCAGAAAGCTGTGCGGCTATCTGGCGGAATCTGGCATCAACAGCCTGTTCCCTCTGGGCACCAACGGCGAGGGCATTTTGATGACCGTCGAGGAGCGCAAGGCCGCCGCGGAGGTCATCGTATCCGAGGTGCGGAACAGGATCCCGGTGATTCTTCAGTGCGGCGCGATGGACGTGGAAAGGACAACGGAACTTGCCCTCCACGCGCGGGCTATTCATGCCGACGGCGTTGCGCTGATGACGCCGTACTTCTTTGGGCAGGACGATCAGGCGCTTTATGAGTACTATACGTCGGTCGCCGGAAAGATCCCCGATATGCCCGTTTATATTTACAACATCTCGTCCCACACCAATAACGATGTGAAGCCCGCGCTGGCCGCACGCATCGCGGACGCCGTGCCCAATGTGGTGGGGATTAAGTTCAGCTGCCCCGATCTGATCCGCTTGGGCGAATATATCAGGATTCCCGGCTTCGACGCGCTGATCGGCTGTGACCGGCTGATCATCCCCGCCCTTACGCTCGGCGCAAAAGGCGGCGTCTCCGGCCCGGCCGCCATCTTTCCCGAATTGTTCCGGGCACTCTGGAGCGCGTGGGAGAAGAGGGATCTCGAAACTGCGAGGGCGCTCGAGATCAAACTGTTTGGAATCGAAAGCGCGCTGGCGGGTTTCCCCGGCATTCCGCTGATCAAGGCGTATCTGAAGAGCATCGGCGTCATAGAAACCGATGTGTGTCGCTCCCCCTTCCGCAAAACGAGCGAAGAGGAAGCGGAGCGGATGTGCAGGGCCATCGCAGGTTGCCGCCGGTAATCCGAAGGGCCCGCGCCTGTCATGAAGGCGGGCTGATCTATTCTACTGCCTACGGTTATCCTGCCGTCGGCAGTAGTTTTTCGATACACCGGGCGCTTGCGGAAAGGAGCAGCCATTTTTATGAAGTTTCTCTGTTTTGGCTCTTTGAATCTGGATTATGTCTACCGCGTGCATGCCATCGCGCGGGAAGGAGAGACCGTCATCGCGGATTCCCGTGCCCGGCATATGGGTGGCAAGGGACTGAATCAGTCGGTGGCGCTGGCGCGTGCCGGCGCGGAGGTATATCACGCGGGGCAAATCGGCTCCGAAGGAGAGGCGCTGACCGACTGGCTTCGGGAAAATGGCGTGGATACGCGCTTTGTACGGCGGGAGGATTGCGCCACAGGCCATGCCATCATTCAGGTGGACGATAACGGTCGGAATTGCATTGTGATTTTCGGCGGCGCAAATCTGTTCGTGACGCCGGAATGGGCGGATGAGGTTCTTTCGCATTTTTCCGGCGATGACGTGTTGGTGCTGCAGAATGAAGTCAACTGCCTTGCCGAGCTGATGACAAAGGCGAAGTCGAGGGGCATCCGGGTGGTGCTCAATCCTTCGCCCATTTCCGAGGCGCTGCGGAGCGCGCCCATCGGCCTTGCGGACGTCCTCATGCTCAATGAAACCGAAGGATGCGCGTTATCTGGCACGAGCGACCCGGGAGAAATGCTGGATCGTCTGGAAACCACCTACCCAGACGCGCATATCGTGCTGACCCTGGGAGAGGCGGGGGCCATGTACGCGCACGGAGGCTGGCGGGACCGGGTTTCTGCTTTCCCGGTGGATCCGGTGGATACGACGGCGGCGGGGGATACGTTTACGGGATATTTTCTCGCAAGCTGGTACGGTGGCGCGGAAGCGCATGATGCCCTTTTGTGGGCGAGCAAAGCATCTGCGATCGCGGTGTGCCGCCCGGGTGCATCTCAATCCATCCCCACCAGAAATGAAGTGGCTCAATTCGGCTGAGCCGTTTCAGCCGGTTCCGGCTGCTCGGACGCATTGCTCCGAAAAAATTCCGCTTTCCGCCAGCGGGTATGGTGAGCCCCATAGATTTCTGCTTTTTCACAGCGCATTATCGGTCCCGGCTTTTTAGTGGGGCAGGGCAGGTGGAGGTCATCTCCACGCTTTTATTTGAAAGTGCTGGTGGATCAGTGCCATTATCATTTGTGTTTAGCCTAATCGGCTCAGGATCAAACGTCAAGTTTGATACAATGAAGCCTTCGTAGAAATACGGAGGCTTTGTTGTTTGTTGATGCACAATAGATGGGATTGAACCCGTGGACGTAAAAAAGTTGCAGGGAATACAACTAGCTCCGTCAGATCGAAGAATCTCCGGTAAGCGGGTATAGGGGAGAAGATCGGCAATTTGGGCGTTTTGGGCTCTCTTGTGGCCTATCTTTAGCCTTTTCAGGAGAAAGTGAATACCCCTGAATACCCTTGGCGGGTTGCCGTCCACGGGTATGAATAGATATACAAGGTCGAGAGCAATTTTCCTTCGTTGAACCTCTGACCTAGTATAAACGACGTTCTTTGCACATGGAGACTGGTTCGAATGCCGCCTTTCTCGTTTAGTTGGTACAGTTCTTTATTATTTCGGCTGATCTGAGTTGCGGCCGAGGGATTCTTTTCTTGTGGGGTCGGGGAAGCGGGTTTCCAAACTCAGAAGCAGACCTAGCGGATGTTAGCGATTACAAACCGATCTTAATTGAAATTATGCGATTTGCACTAATTATATTCAAAATATTTTAATTATCATCCATTAACGGCCGAGAAAACATTGAATTTTGGTATTGACAAACGATTCATGATCGATTATACTCAAGAAAAAATGTAAGCGGTTTCGAATTGCCGCTTCGGAAGGCGCGTCAGACGCATGTCAGTGACCATCCAGACAATCGCCCGGCTTGCCAAGGTTTCTACGGCGACGATCTCCCGGTACCTGAATTACCCGGAATCTGTGTCTCCGAAGAAGCGCGCGCTGATTGCCGAGGTGATCAAGGAACAGAACTACGTCCCCAACGAGCTGGCCCGGGGCTTGACGCGCAACATTTTCTCGACGATCGGCGTCATCATGCCGGACATCAACAACACGTTTTTCTCCGCTGTCCTGCTGGGTATCGAACTGGAGCTGGAGAAAAGCGGATACAGTACGCTGGTCTGCAACACCCACGGGCACATTGAGCGGGAAAAGCGTTACCTCGAAATGCTGGCAAGCCGCCGCGTGGCCGGGATCATCTTCGTCGGAACGCGGCCGCTGGCCGCTGAGGACAACGCGCATATCGTCGAATTGGCCCGCAAAGTGCCGGTGATGCTGATCAACGATCGGCTGGCCAGCGAAGACGTGAGCTTTGTGATGACCAACGAGGAGCAGGGCATGGGCCTTGCGGTCGAGTACCTTTACGGCCTGGGCCACCGGAACATCGGCCTTCTGAACGGCAACCCGCCCTTTACCACCTACCGCTATAAGCTGGATGGTTTCACCGGCGCGATGAAGCGGCTGGGGCTCGAGATCCGCGACGGCTTTGTGCAGAGCATCGACCCTTACGAGAAGGGCGGCTACAGCGGGATGCAAAAAATCGGTCAATTGGCC
>JAEVZE010000095.1 GCA_023392395.1 Bacillota bacterium | reverse complement strand
CAATGTGCGCACTGGGAGAACAAACGCATTTCCGGCGCACAGGTCGCCGGAAATGATGGAATCCCTTCGCGACTTTGTTGATGGTCTGGAGGGGGCTGAGCCCCCTTCTGAGCATCAAAAAAGCCTTCGGTTTTTTCGATGCGAAGGGAAGGAACTGCGTTCGCCTGAAATCCCGCGGGATTTCCGGGCGGCGAACTGACTAATGGGATTGTTTGTTCTCCCAATGTGCGCACTGGGAGAACAAACGCATTTCCGGCGCACAGGTCGCCGGAAATGATGGAATCCCTTCGCGACTTTGTTGATGGTCTGGAGGGGGCTGAGCCCCCTTGACCCCGCACAAGGGTTATGAATGATGCAGACCGTGGCTGAAGTCGCATCCATGCCCGCATAGGAGAAGCAAAAAGGCCTGCAAAGAGCTTGCTTTGCAGGCCTGAAACTTTTCTGAAAACGGGTGATTGACATCGAAGCTCCGCTTCTATACAATGGAAATGCGGGTGTCGTCAGCGGTGCAGGTTCATCTTCTCCGCCAGGTGGTTGGACAGGATGGCCAGCGAGCTCGCCATGTTCTCGTTCTGGACCAGAATGCCCTCCGGCACCACCAGCCGGACCGGCGCGAAGTTCCAGATCGCCAGCACTCCGGCGTCGATCAGCTGCTCGCAGACCGTCTGCGCCGCGTGGGCCGGCACGGTGATGATGCCGATGCGCACGCCCAGCCGCTGGCAGGTGTCCTTGAGCACCTCGATGGGCATGATCTGGTGGCCGCTCTCGTCCTCGCCGATCGCGCTTTCGTCGCTGTCAAAGGCGGCCAGGATGTTGAGTCCGTAGTCTTTAAAACCCACGTAGCTCATCAGCGCGCGGCCCAGCTTGCCCGCGCCGACGATTACCGCCTCGTCCGCGCTGTCGTAGCCCAGAAACGCCTTGATCTCGCGGATCAGGTCCCGCCGCATGTAGCCCACCTTGGGTTTTCCGGACGAGCTGACCGAGGCCAGATCCTTGCGCACTTGCACCTGGTTCAGGTTGAGCGCCGCCGCAATGCCGGTGGCGGAGATCGAGCGCACCGTATCCGGCAGAGATTCCAGATAGCTCAGGTACTGCGGCAATCTCGACAGCGTCTGTTTGGAGACCGTCTGTGTCGGCATGGCTCGCTCCCCCTCATGATAATCTTCAGCATATCTATTATATAGATATTTTTTTATCGATAAAAGCCAGTTTATATTAATTTTCTTAGCATATTTCATAACAGACCAGTTACGCAATGCCCTGGAGTGAGACTTGCCGTAAGTTTTGGGATTTGGTATAATAAGGGTACTGCCCATGCGGGCGGTCAATGCGCTGAATGAGGCTTGAAGAATGGATTTGAAGCGGGACGCGATGGAGATCCTGGCGGCGGCGCTTGAGCGCAGTCAGCCGGGCGAGGCGGTCAGGCGCGCGCTGAGCGGGCGCGATTTCTCCGGCGGGCGGCTGATCCTGGTGGCGGTGGGCAAGGCGGCGTGGCCGATGGCCCGGGCGGCACTGGAGTTTCTGCCTGCGGACCGGGGCGCGGTGATCACCAAGTACGGCCATGCCCAGGGCTCGCTGGAGCCGCTTGGGATCTTCGAGGCGGGCCATCCGGTGCCGGACGAAAACGGCTACCGGGCCACGCAGCGCGTGTTGGAAATGGTCCAGAACCTCACGGCGCGCGACCACGTGCTGCTGCTGTTATCCGGCGGCGGATCGGCGCTGTTTGAAAAGCCGTTGGTTTCACCGGATATGCTGGCGGGCCTTACGGGCGCCTTGCTCCGGTCGGGCGCGGACATCCGCGCGATCAACGCGGTGCGCAAGCGGCTGTCTCAGGTCAAGGGCGGAAAGTTCGCGGCCATCTGCGCGCCCGCCCATGTCACGACCATCGCGCTTTCGGATGTGCTCGGCGACGCGCCGGACGCCATTGCCTCCGGCCCGGCGGTCCCCGACCTGACCACCTGCCAGGACGCGCTGGAGGCGCTGAAGCGTTACGGCGTCGAAGCGCCGCCGGACATCCTGCGGCTTCTTGCAATCGAGACGCCCAAGCAGCTGCCCAATGCCGAATGCGTTGTGGCGGGCGGCGTCAAGATATTGTGCGAGGCGGCTTCCGAGGCCTGCCGCGCGCTGGGCTATGAACCCATGATCCTGACCGACAGCCTGGACTGCGAAGCGCGGGAGGCGGGGCGGTTCCTCGCGGCGATCGCGCGGCGGCACCACAGCGGGGGAAGAAAGCTTGCGTTTCTGGCGGGCGGCGAGACGGTTGTCCACGTGACAGGCACGGGCCTGGGCGGCCGCAATCAGGAGATTGCGCTGGCCGCGGCGCAGGGGCTTCAGGGCCTTGACAATGCGGCGGTGTTCTCCTTCGGCTCCGATGGCACCGACGGCCCCACCGACGCAGCCGGCGGCTACGTGGACGGCGGCACGATGGCCGCGCTTGCCGCTGCCGGCGTTTCCTATGAAGCCGCGCTCGGGAACAACGATGCCTATCGCGCGCTTTCCGCCTGCGGCGGCCTGATCGTGACCGGCCCCACAGGCACCAACGTCAACGATCTTTCGGCGCTGCTGATCGGGCGCTGAGGCGACATAGAAGGAGGAGAAACCATGCTCAATTTTGATTTTCACAATCGCACGCGCCTCGTGTTCGGAAAAGGCGCCCAGAGCCAGGTGGGCGAGGGGATCAAGCCCTTTGCCAAGAAGGTGCTTTTGCACTACGGCGGCGGCAGCATCGTGAAGAGCGGCCTGTACGACCAGGTGGTGAAGTCGCTGTCTGATGCGGGCATCGAATGGGTGGAGCTGGGCGGCGTCGCGCCCAACCCGCGGCTGGAGCTGGTGCACGAGGGTGTTTCCATCTGCCGCCGGGAAGGGGTCGATCTGATCCTGGCGGTGGGCGGCGGCAGCGCCATCGACTCGGCCAAAGCCATCGCCATCGGCTATTACTATGACGGCGACGTGTGGGACTTCTACGGGACCAATAAGCCCGTGGAAAAGGCGCTGCCGGTGGCGACGGTTCTGACCATCCCGGCCGCGGGCAGCGAGGCTTCGACGGGCTCGGTCATCACCAACGAGAAGACCAGCCAGAAGATGGCCTGCAACAGCCTGCTCATCCGCCCGGTGGTCAGCTTTGTGAACCCCGAGCTGTTCTTCACTCTTCCCCAAAACCAGATCGCCAACGGCGTCGCCGACATGATGAGCCACATCTTCGAGCGTTACTTCACCAACACCACCCGCACGGACCTAACCGACGCGCTCTGCGAGGCGACCCTCAGGACCATCATGAAAAACGCGCCCATCGTCTACGCCAATCCGGCGGACTATGACGCCTGGTGCCAGGTGGGATTCGGTGGGACGATCGCTCATAACGACATTCTGGGCGTGGGCCGTGCGCAGGACTGGGGCTGCCACGACATGGAGCACGAGCTCTCCGCCATCTACGACGTGGCCCACGGTGCGGGGCTTGCGGTCCTGACCCCCGCGTGGATGACCTACGTCCATCACGAGAACCCCGGCATGTTCGTGCAGTTCGCGGTCAACGTGATGGGCGTGGAGGGCGACTTCCGCGACCAAGAAGCGATCATTCTCGAGGGCATCGACCGGCTGCGCCGCTTCTACCGCAGGATGGGCCTGCCGCAGACGCTGAAGGAACTGGGCATCGACCGCGCTCACTTCGAGCTGATGGCCAAGAAGGCCACCGGCGAAGCCTACGGCAACGAACACGGCGTTGGCGGGCTGAAAAAGCTCTACTGGAAGGACGTCCAGGCCATCTACGAGCTGGCCGCCGAGTAAATGTAGACTTCATACAGCGCGAAGCGCCGGAAATTCATGACGAATTTCCGGCGTTTTATGTCGTCTCCCATCGCGCCCCAAAGCCGAGCGAGCGGATTTATAACGCCATCGGTCAGTCTACTTTTACTTTTTCCCGCACGATGGCGCCTTCCGCCACATCCAGGGTCTTAGAGTATTCCACCCGGTCGATCTCGCAATCGACGCCGATGAACACTTCCGCGCCGCGCACCACCTTGGCGCGGGTGGCTTCCAGCGAAACGCCGGTGGCCTCGATGGTGTTGGCGGTCAAAAAGCCGCCCAGGCCGAACGGGAGCGAGATGCCCAGCACGCTCAGAACGCCCTTTTTGCGCACGGTGATGCGCTCGCCGCCGATCTCGTCCAGGTGGCTCTGCCCGGCCAGTTCGATGTCCGCGGTGCCCGCGTTGATCAAACCGTCCACGTCGAAGGCCCCCGCCAGCGTCAGCGCCTCGCACTCGATGCCCTTCGCGGCCTTCAGACTGCCTGTGGAGCGCACCGTCCGCGCCCGGATGGGGCCACCGAAGCTGCCGCTGCCGCTGACGCGCAGCTCGTTTTCCACCGTGATGTTGCCCTCCGCCTTGACGCTGCCCGAGGCATGTGCCTCCTTGGCGTCCAGGTTCCCGTCCACCGAGGCCGAGCCGCTGGCGCGGAACTCCCTGGTCGACACATTTCCCTCCACCCGGGCGCTGCCCGACACCCGGAACAGGCTACTGTTTACGCCGCCCAACACCCGGACGCTGCCCGAAGCCCCAAAGTTCTCGCACACAATATCGCCCGAAATGTGGGCGCTGCCCGACACATCCACGTCGCGGTACGCGCCGCCGCTGAGCTTGGCCGCGCCGGACGCCTTCAGATCCCGAAGATTCTCACCCATGGTTTTCTTCCCCCTCAAGCAATTTGTGAAGTGGCCGGTTGCATTTTTCCGGCAGGTCCGACAGCGACAGCCCATAAGCCACTTCTACGCCCTCGGGCGGGCGGACCACTCCGTCCGGCTGAAAGTACAGCGGCAGGTAGGCTTCGCCGCTTTTGAGCAGCACAATCCGCCCGTCGTCCTTTTCCAGAAGGCCCTCCGCCTTCTGCCATTGCAGCAGCGCGTTCAGCACTTCGCGCAGTTGGTCGTCGGTCAGTTTGACCCCCGAACGCTGCATGTCCGCCGCGATCATCGCGCACAGCGCCTGGCCGTGGTCAAATTCCTCCGAACCGATCATCTTCCGAAGCGTTGCCGCCGGGCGCGCCGCCCCGGGCAGCATGCCGACCGCCTCCGCCTGGTAGGAGCGGCTCCTGGCCTCCGGCGACAGCATGCCCTGCAGCTGCGTCAGCGAGTAGCGGTCCTTGTTCTCCAGAATGAACTGAATGCGCTCGATCGCGCGCCTGGGCAGATAGGTTTCCTGCCCCGTGAACGCTGACCTTTTGACAAACCAGCTGTCCGGGATCAACTTCTCCCGCTTCCACCGGTACAGCTGGCCGTAGGAGATGTTTGTGGCCTCCAATAGCTCCCTTTTGGAAATCCAGTCTTCCATATGCGCCTCCTGATTCCCCGTCCTCCACACTCTTAGAACATAACATTGTTTCGACGCTGACAGTATAACAAAACAATGTTCTGGCGTCAAGAGGCGCGCAGAAAGTTTACGCAGGCCTTTTGACGCAAAAAAAGGGTGCGGCGCAATCCCCGCCGTACCCCTTCCGGTCTATTCTCAAATATAGATAGGGCTGTCTCGCCGCGATGTGGACCGCGGGACAGCCCCTGCGCCTATTTTGGCCCAATCATTTGCGTCATGTGTTCCCGCAGCTTTTCGAAGCTGATCTGGCTGATCACGTGTTCGATGCGGCAGGCGTCCTGCTGCGCGGTGTCGGGGTCCACGCCCAGCTCGGTCAGAAAGCGCGTCAGCAGCGTGTGGCGCTCGTAGACTTGTTCGGCCAGCGCGCGGCCCGCATCCGTCAGGTGGAGGCCGCCCGCGTCGTCCACGGTGATCAACAGCGCCTGTCGGAGGTTCGACATCGCCACGCTGACGCTGGGCTTGGAAAATTCAAAGTAGTTGGCCACATCCACCGAACGGACAAAGCCGTTCTGCCTGGAGAGCACATAGATGGCCTCCAGATAATTCTCCTTGGACTCCTCGACGCGCAAGCCCTTCGCCTCCCTGGGAGAAGCTCCGCGCTGAAGCCATCCCGGCCTTCAACGCTTTCAAGCATTATAGCACGCCCGCCGCCGGTTTTCAATCGACTTTCTGCGCTCGCTTCGGTACTATAGACTGATGACATACCCCGTTCGCACCGTCCAATCGTTCCCGGAGACCCGCGCGCCGGGAACGTGTTTCACCC
>JAEVZE010000072.1 GCA_023392395.1 Bacillota bacterium | reverse complement strand
TCTGCCCGTTGTCGCCCTGCTGCATGCCGATGTACAGGTCGCTGTCCCGGTTGAAGGACAGGAAGAATTCCTCGGTGAGCTCCTGCGCCTCTTCCTCGGTCATACCGTTTTCCATGTCGGCCTTGAGGAATGGCCACATGTACTGATCAAACCGGCCGATGGTGTTGTGGTAGACGTTCGACGCCCACAAAGAAAAATGCAGGATGCGGAAGACGTTGAGCGCCTCCAGGTACCCCTTCGCGCCGGTGCGGATGGCGCGGGAGAGCCCCGCGTCCTCATACTGGTCGGCGTAGGCCAGCACCGCGTCGATGGTGGTCCGCCCTTCGGGCGTGGTCAGCGCGCGCCGGGGCAAGAGCCCGCCGTTCAGCACGCCCTCCCAGTCGGAGGAGATGTTGCACACCCGGCCCTGCTCATGCACATAGCGGCCCGCCTGCAGGGTTTCCCGCTCGCCGGGCGCGTAGATGTCCGGGAACGATTTGATCGTCCGCCAGGCGTAGATGCGCTCGCCGGGGTTCACCAGGACCCGCTCATGCTCCAGAAACAGCTTGAGCCGGAGCGCCGCGCGCTGGGCCAGGGTGAGGTTCGGATTCTGGATTTCCCGCACGATGTATGCTTTCTCTTCCGGGTACAATTCCCTGCGATGCTCGTTCATAGCGTAACGACCTCCATGCCGCGTTCGACGAAAGGTTGGGTGTACAGGTTTGGCGCTTGGGTCTCGGGAAATTCCGGCGCGTAGCTTAGGCCCAGCTGGCCGTACTTGGCCCCGGCGGCGCGGTTGTAGCTCATCAGCTCCACCCGCTCCAGCGCTTTTGCGCCCTCGAGCAGCCGCGCGGTGGCGGTCAGGTTTTCCTTCGTGTCTGTGACTGAAGGGATCAGCGGCACCCGGGCCCGGAACGGGATGCCCAGTGCCATCAGCCGGTTCAGGTTTTGAAGGATCAACCCATTGTCGACGCCGGTCCACTTTTTGTGCTCCGCCGGATCGACCAGCTTGACATCCATCAAGACCAGATCCATGGACTTTATAACGCGCTCAAAGACATCCGAATCGGCGTAACCGGAAGTTTCAATCGCGGCGTGCAAACTGGAGAGCATGCCCCGCGTCTCGATCACGAAATCGGGCTGCATCAGCGCCTCGCCGCCAGAGAAGGTGACGCCGCCGCCGCTCATCTTGAGCGCCTTCGCGTTTCGAAGGATCCGCCTTGCGGCCTCCTCGCTTGTCATCTCCCGCCCGGCAATTCTGAGCGCGCCCCGGGGACAGACGCTCACGCACGCCCCACAGGTTGTACAACCATCTGGATGAGCGCACACCGCCTCGCACGCGCCGCAGTGGACGCATAGATCGCGGCTTTTGAGCCGCTGGGGGGCCTTTACAAAGCTCTCCGGGTTGTGGCACCATTTGCAGCGAAGGGGGCACCCCTTCAGAAAGATCACGCTGCGGATGCCCGGCCCGTCATAGACGGCGAACTCCTCGATGTCAAATACAATGCCCTTGGTCATTTCTTATCCCGCATTCTTTCCGATCGTGTATTTCAGGATGTGTTCCTGCCGCATGTCTTCCTTTTCGGTGATCTCCGCCGCGATGCCGCCGTCCCGCATCACGTAGATGCGGTCGGACATGCCGATCAGTTCCGGCATGTCGGAGGAGATCATCATCACCGCCACGCCGCTGGCCGCGATTTCGTCCATCATGCGGTAGATTTGCATCTTCGCGCCCACGTCAATGCCGCGGGTAGGCTCGTCCAGGATCAAAAGCTTGGGCTTTGCGATCAGGCACTTGCCCAGGACCACCTTCTGCTGGTTGCCGCCGGACAGTGTGCGAGTGGCCTGGCCCACGGAGGAGCAGACGATGTCCAGCTGCTGGCTCATATCGCAGGCGAGCTTGCGCTCGGCGGAGCCGAACATGAAGAACCCCTTGAACAGCCGGAACAGCGACGCCAGCGTCAGGTTTTCTGCGATGTTCATGTCCAGGATCAGGCCTTCGGTCTTGCGGTCCTCGGTCAGATACACCAGGCCCTGCCGGACGAGCGAAGTCGGGTTGGGCTTTCCAATGCGCCTTCCGAGGTAGGAAATCTCGCCGCCGTAGAAGCGCCGGTAGCCGAAGATGGATTTCGCCAGTTCCGTGCGCCCCGCGCCCACGAGGCCGCCCAGCCCCACGATCTCGCCCGCCTTCACGTTCAGGGAGATCGGCTTGGTGCCCGGCTCCAGTCGCAGGTTTTTCACCTCCAGCACCACATCCCTGCTTGGTTTGTGCTGGTTTGTGTACATGTCGCCCAGTTCCCGCCCGACCATCATCTTCACGATCCGGTCGGTGGCGAATTCCGAGCGCGTAAGCGTCCCGATGGACTTTCCGTCCCGTAGAACGCTCAGCCGGTCGCCGATTTCATTGAACTCCTCCAGCCGGTGGGAGATGTAGATGATCGCCACGCCGCTTTCGCGAAGCTTCCGGATCAGCTTAAACAGGATGTCGATCTCGCTCTTGGTCAGGGAGGAGGTCGGCTCGTCCATGATGATGATCCGGCAGTTCTTGGACAGCACCTTCACGATCTCCACCAGCTGCTGCTGGGCGGTGGACAGGTTCCGAACCAGCGCGGCGGGGTCGATGTCGATGCCCATATCCTTCAAAAGGCAACTTGCGCGCTCCCGCATGGCGCTTGCATCCTTGAGGATGCCCGCCTTGATCTCGCGCCCCATGAAGATGTTGTCGGCCACCGACAGGTTGTCGCACAGGTTCAATTCCTGATGAATAAAGCCAATGCCCTTTGCCTGCGCCTCCCGTGGGTTCCGGGGTGCGACGGGGGTTCCGTCCAGCAGCATCTGCCCCTCGTCGGGCGGGATGATACCGCCCAGCACCTTCATCAGCGTGCTCTTGCCCGCGCCGTTCTCGCCCACCAGAATGTGCACCTCGCCCTTTTTCAGGTCGAAGTCCACCTTGTCCAGAATCTTCACGGTCGTGCCGCGCAGCGCCACGCCGTAGCTGTCGAAGATGTACTTGGAGATGCCCTTCATCTCCAGAATGGTTTCGTTCATGGAAGAGCGCCTCCTTTACAGTTTCCGGTTTTTCACGACTTCCAGGATGATCGCAAACAGAATCACCACGCCCATCGCCGGCTGGTACAGGTAGTAGTTGACGCCCAGCAAGTTGATGCCGTTCTCCAGCGTCTTTGTAATCAGCACGCCGAACACGCTGTTGATTACGCTGGATACGCCGCCAAACAGGCTGGTTCCGCCGACGACCGCGGAGGTGACGATTTCAAACGTGTAGTTGGAGCCGCCCAGGTTTGACTGCGCGCAGTTGACGCGCACCGTCAGCAGCACCGCCGCCAGCGCCACCAGCATAGAGCAGAGTACGTAGGTCATCACGTGCAGCCGCGCGGTATCGAGGCCGCTGAGCCTTGCCGTCGCCGGGTTGAAGCCGAAGGCGGAGAGCTGCCTTCCATAGGTGGAGTGGTGGCGAAGCAGCCACACCAATACTAGCACAATCAGCGCAATGAATAAATAGGATGGCAGGCGCAAAATCTGCGTCAGCACGTCGTTCCCCGCAAGAACCCCGGGCAAATGCTCCGCCAGGGACGCGAAGGGCTTGGAGGTGCCGAACGCCAGCAGGTCCTCCGGCAGCTGGTAGAACGCTTCGCCCTTGCCCACGATCTGGGCCACGCCGTAGAGCATGTAGCCGGAGCCCAGCGTGGCGATAAAGGGCGGCACCTTCATGTATTGGATGATCATGCCGTTGACGAGGCCGACGCAAGCGCCGATCAAAAGCGTCAGCGGGATGGCCTGCCACGCGGGCATGCCCAGTTTCTTGGCCATGATGCCCAGCATCACCGAGCACAGCCCCAGCGTATAGCCCAGCGAAAGGTCGATGCCGCCGGTGGTCAGCACCAGCATCATGCCCATACAGGCCACCAGCGGGACAGCCGCCTGCTTGACCACGGTCAGGATGTTTCGGACGGTGAAGAAGTTTCCGATAAAAACCATCGCGCACAGGAAGATCAGAAGGAAGATCAATATGCTCCCGTGCGCCTTGGCAAAGGCGGTGAACCCGCCCCTTTTGATTGCTTTCTGCATGCCGGCGCCCCCTTACAAAGTTCCGCCGGCCCGCTCGGCCGGGGAGAACTGCGCGGTCCTGCGCTCGCGGCGAGCCTTCATCAGCATGGAGAAGGCCACGACCAGGATGATGATGACGCCGACCAGAATGTTCTGGTAGAACGAGTTGACGCTGAGCAGGTTCAGGATGTTGCGGATGGAGCCGATGATCAGCGCGCCGACCATGCTCAGCGCCACCTTGCCCTCGCCGCCCATCATGCTGACACCGCCGATGATGCACGCGGCGATGGCGTCCAATTGGTAGGGTTCTCCCTGGGTGGGGTGCGCGGTATCCAGCTGCGCGGCCAGCAAGATGCCCGCCGCTGCGGAGCAGAACCCGGACGCGGTGAATACGAACATCTTGATTTTTGCGGTGTCGATGCCCACGTTTTTGAGCACCTGTTCGTTGCCGCCAAGGCCGTAGATGCGGGTGCCGATGGGCAGCTTGGTGGTCACGAATACGCCCGCCAGCACGAAAAGCACCATCAGGTAGTCGGAGTAGGGCACGCCCAGGAACGTCCCGTTGCCAATGGCGACGAACCCCGCCGGGAATCCGCCGAAGGAACGCCCGTTGTTGAACAGGAACGCCGCGCCCTGGGTAATCTGGCCCACTACCAGCGTGGCGATGAAGGCGGGCACCTCCAGGTACGCCGTCAGCGCGCCGGACGCCGCGCCGATCATGAGGCCAGACGCGAGCGCCGCCAGGATCGCCAGCGGAATGGGCACGCCGCTGGCCAATAATAGCCCCGCGATCATGCCGCAGAAGGTGACGTTGCCGCCCACCGACAGGTCGATGCCCTTGATGACGATGACCATCGTCACGCCCACCGCGCAGATGGCGATGATCGAACACTGGCGGACCACGTTGAGCAGGTTCGCAAACGTCAGAAAATTGGGCACGAACGAGCCCGCAATCAGGAATGCCGCGGCATACAGCACGGCGTACAGCCATTTCCGAAGTTTCACGGGGATCTTCAAGCGTCGGCACCTCGCTTATGGCGGAGAAATCCGCTTCGCGTCTTTCTCCGCATTTTTGCGCAGACCTTGCGGGCCTTCGGCCCGCGGCCAGGTCTGCGCCTTAATCGGTATGCAGTCTGCGGCCGTACATGCCGCCCTCCGGCAGCTTTTGATCCGCTGGAAAACGCAAGGCGTTTTCCAGCGAAGTCGGGGACCGCGGCCCCCGAGCCCCAGGGGAAGGGGAACGGAAGCGGCGGCGCGCAGCATCTGAGTCCTTTCACCCGAAAATGCCCGCTTGCGGGCATTTTTTCGTGGAGGTCCAGGGGCACTGCCCCTGGCGGGGGTCCCCGGGGCCGCGCCCCCCGGACGGTTGCCCGTCTCTTAGCCCACGTTG
>JAEVZE010000051.1 GCA_023392395.1 Bacillota bacterium | reverse complement strand
CGCGATGTAGGCGATGGGCTGCAGGCCCGTGGCCTTGATCTCGCCGCGGAGGATGGAATCGCGCACGTCGTTCGATCCGTCAAAGCCGCAGACGATGACGTCCTTCATGCCGGCCTTGAGGCACGCTTCGATGACGCCCATGGCCATGGTGTCGTTGCCGCAGATGACGCCCTTGATCTTGTCCGCGCCCTGGGCCTGGATGATGGACTCCATCTTGTCAAAGGCCTCGGTCTGGTCCCAGTTGGCGGTCTGCTGGTCGAGCATCTTCATGTCCGGATACTGGTCGATGATGGAGTGGAAGCCCTCCGAGCGGACGTGGGCGTTGGTGTCGGAGTCCTTGCCGGTCAGCTCCACAAAGCCGCCCTCTTCGCCCATCAGCTCAACGAAGTACTCGGCCACCGCGGTCGCGCCCTGGAAGTTGTTGGAGACCATCTGGGCCACGGCGTCACCGGTGGAGTTGATCTCACGGTCCACCAGGAAGGTGGGGATGCCAGCCTTTTTGGCGGCCTGCACCGGGGCCACGGAGGCGTCCGCGCCGGCGTTGTCGCAGATGATGGCCTTGGCGCCCAGCTGGATGGCGGTGTCAAACGCTTCCTGCTGCTTCACGACGTCGTCGTCGTGCTGAATGACCTTGGTCTCGTAGCCCAGCTCGGCGGCCTTGGCGGCGGCGGCGTCGGCTACGGTCTTGAAGTAGGGGTTGGAATGACTGGGGGTGATGATCATGATCAGATCCGCCGCGAACGCGGTGGAAGCGAGGCCCAGGACCAGCAGAAGGACCAGCGACAGGGCAACCAGTTTCTTCATGGGTGATTCCTCCTCGAACGATTTATTCCACGCGGCTATGCCGCATTGAAACCGGCGCGAGGTGCGTTTAAAATCTTCAGCTATTCCCTGGAACATGGTAGCATGACTGATGAAATATGTCAATAGTTCACTAAATAATTTAAGGCGTTGTTGCGTTCACAAGGCTCATCTGTTATAATATCACTCGAATACGATGCGGTTTCGGGGGTGAGGCACGGGTGCCAGTCAAGATCAAGGACATCGCGCAGGAGCTTGGCGTTTCCAACGCGACGGTCTCGATGGTCATCAACAACAAACCGGGCATCAGCGAGCAAACGCGCAAGCGCGTGTTGAAAAAACTGGTGGAATCCGGGTACCGCGATGATATGATGCGCAAGCTGCCCATCGGCGCGGTACATGAGATTGCGTTTGTGGTTTGCAAAAAACACGGCAAAGTAGTCGGGGACACGCAGTTCTTTTCAAGCATCATTGAAGAAATTGAAAGAGCCTGCCGGGACGCCGGGTATATCCTTTCACTGTCTTACTTAAATTTTTTAAGCGGATTGCCGGTTGAGCAGCAACTGGCCCGGGTGGACCGGGGCGCGCAGGGGCTTTTGGTGCTGGCGACGGAGCTGGAAGCGGAGGATATGGGCCGCTTCCTTTCGCTGGGCCTGCCGGTGGTGGCGATCGACTCCGCGCTGACCGGCGCGCAGCTCAACAAGGTGGCCATCAACAATTTTGAAGGGGCCTATAAGGCCACCGAGCACCTGGTCGGAATGGGCCACCGGCGCATCGGCCACCTGCAGTCGAGCGACTGGATCAAGAATTTTGATGAGCGCAGAGCGGGCTATCTATCCGCGCTCAAACACCGGGGCCTGGAGACTCCGGAGGGCGGCACGATCCCGCTTCGCGCCAACACCGAGGACGCCTATCAGGACATGCTTTCCTATTTGAAGGACAAACCCGCGCTGCCCACCGCGTTCTTTGTGGACAACGACGTGATCGCGCTGGGCGCGATGCGTGCGCTCAAGGAATGCGGCTACCAGATCCCCGGAGACGTATCCGTGATCGGCTTTGACGACATCCCAGCCTGCACGGTGATCGAGCCGCCGCTGACCACCATGCGCGTGGAGTGCAAGTGCATCGGCAAGGTGGCGGTGGAGCGATTGGTGCACCTGATACAGACCCGCGATCCCTACCGGATCAAGCAGGAGATCGACACGCAATTGATCGAGCGCGGCAGCGTCGGGCGGGCGGGATAGCCCCGGAAACGTCGATACCGGAGGTCGGTTTTTTGCGTATACACGTCAAGCTCCTGATTCTGAGCTTTGCGCTGGTCGTGGCGCTCGTTTCGCTGACCGGCGTTATTTTCTATCGCTACAACGAGCGCACCGCGCTTCAAAAGACCACAAACGAATTGTACACCGTGGCGGAGAAACTGTCGCTGCAGGTGGAGTCCCGCATCCAGCAGATCGACGTGGCGCTGCTCTTTATGTTGTCCGACCCGGACTTTCTGTCGGCGCTGTCCACCTATACCATGCCGGGGCGGGGAGCCGAGAGCAACCGGCTGATTCTGGCCGACAGCGCCTCGTCGATCAACCGCCTGTTCAAGAGCTACGCGGTGGACAAGCACTTCCATCAAATCGTGCTGTTCGACGAGGTGGGCGACTACTTCTCCAGCAACTTCCGGATCGCGACGCCCGCGCCCGAGCGCGTGATCGAAATGGCCGAGGGCATTGCCTGGACGAAAGAGGCGGCGAAGCTTCAGGGGAGGCTCCTTCTGGTCGCGCCCTATCTCGACCCTTGGAGCGGAAAGACACAGCGGGTGTACGGCGCGGCGCGGGCGCTCAAGACGGTTTCGGGCGTCACCTGCTACATTGAGGTGCAACGCGCGCAGGCCGAGTTGGACGAATTGTTGACGCTGGGCGGCTTCGAGGGCGTCGGCGTGCAGCTGCTGAACGACCGGGGCGTGTTCTACGCGCCCGAGGGGCAGAAAGACGCGCCCGCCGGGGCCATCGAGGTCACCAGCGAGCGCAACCGCTACGGCTTGTATGCCCGGCTGACGCTGGACTCCGCCGCGGTGCGGTTGGGCCTTGCACCCGGGGCGCTGCAGATCGCGCTGATCTGCCTGGTGGCGCTGGCGGGTTCCTTCTTTTACATCTACTTCGCCACAAGGCGGTTGATGTGGCCGCTGCGCAAGTTGCAGGAAGCGATGGACCAGACCGCGCTGGACAACCTGGACGGGCGAATCGCGCCCCACAGCGTGGACGAACTGAAATCACTCAACGAGGCGTTTGGGCGCCTGTGCGAGCGCCTGGGCGGCGCGGTGGACGACAAGATGCGCGCCCAAAGGCTG
>JAEVZE010000033.1 GCA_023392395.1 Bacillota bacterium | reverse complement strand
ACAACGGGTCGTTCGCGCTGAACGCGGCGAAGTACGGCGCTTCGGACGTCGTGGGCGTGGACATCTCGGAGGAGGCGGTGGAAGTCGCCCGCGAGAACGCGCAATTAAACCGCCTGAACAACGCCCGGTTCGAGACGGCCAACTGCTTTGATTACCTTCGCGAGCTTTCCGACCGCAAGGAGCAGTTCGATCTGGTGGTGTTGGACCCGCCCGCCTTCACCAAGACCCGCGCGGCTCTTGAGAGCGCGCTGCGCGGCTACAAGGAGATCAACCTGCGCGGCATGAAGCTGGTGAAGCCCGGCGGGTTCCTGGTCACCTGCTCCTGCTCGCAGCACGTGTCGCCCCAGGCGTTCCACGATATGATCAACGAGGCCGCCCGCGACTCCAAGAAGAAGCTGCGACTGGTGGAGGCGCGCGGCCAGGCCCACGACCACCCGGTGCTGCCCGCCTCGCCCGAGACCCACTACCTGAAGTGCCAGATCCTGCAGGTGATGGACTGACATGAGTCAGCCAGATCAAGCGCCCAGCCGCGCGGCCCGGCGCGAAGCACGCCGCAAGGCGCGCTGGACCCGAATAGTCCCTTGGCTTGCCGCGGCAATTCTGGCCGCGGCAGGCCTGATTTTGCTTCCGGGCGCGCTGCGGCCCGCCGAGGGCCTGCCCGCCGCGACGTTTGCACCCGTTGTCGCCCAGACCGGGCAGGATTCCGCTTCAGCCGCGCCGGACGCCGCCCAGATCGGGCCGGATGCCGCATCAGCCGCGCTGGACGCCGCTTTAGCCGCACCGGATACCGCCCAGACCACGCCGGATACCGCCCAGACCACGCCGGACACCACCCAGACTGGGCCGGTATCCACGCCAGCTTCAGAGGCTACGGAAACAAACGCGCCTGCCGCGCCCTCCCCGGCCCCATCCCCCGCCGCCGAGCCGGTCACGCTGATCCTCTCCGCCGCCGGGGACTGCACGTTGGGCGGCGACGCCTCCCGCCGCACCCTCAGCGCTTTCGCCCGCGCCTACAAAAAAAGCGGCCCGGACTACTTCCTGAAAAACGTCCGGGACATCTTCGCAGGCGACGATCTGACCATCATCAACCTGGAAGGCCCGCTGACGGACGAGAAGCGCTTCCGCGAGAAGGAGTTTGCGTTCAAGGGCGACCCGGAATACGTGAAAATCCTGACGGAAGGGTCGGTCGAGGCGGCGAACCTGGCCAACAACCACGCCAAGGACTGCTACGGCGCGGGGCTCATGGACACCGCCAGCGCGCTCAAGGCCGCGGGCGTAGCCCGGTTTGGCTGGGGCAATACCGAAATCCTGACCATCAAAGGCATCAAAGTGGGCCTGTGCGGCTTCGGGGTGTGGTACGTCTCTGTAAAGGAAATGGAAAAGCAGATCAAGGCGCTGAAAGCGCAGTGCGACCTGGTCGTCGCTTCCATCCATGGCGGCGAGGAAGGCGAGGGCCGCGCGCTCAAGGTGCAGCGAAATTATGACCGCGCCGCGGTCCGCGCGGGCGCGAGTCTGGTATTGGGCCACCACCCCCACGTGGTGGGCGGCATCGAAAAGTACCAGGGCGCGACCATCGTCTACAGCCTGGGCAACTTCTGCTTCGGCGGCAACCTCAATCCGGACGACAAGGACACCTTCATCTTCCAGCAGACCTTCACCGTCGGCGCGGACGGCCTCGCCGCCTCCGGCGAACTGGTCATCCCCTGCTCCATCTCCGGCAGCAAGTCCAAAAACGACTACCAGCCCGTGCCCCTCACCGGCGACGACGCCCGGCGCGTGCTGACCCGTATCGAAAAGCTCTCCAAGGGCTTCGACCAGCCGGTGGATCTGACGGCGTCGAGGGAGAGGCTGAACGCAGGCTGACGGGGACGCCGGAAGGCTCCGCCCCCAGGCCCCTCGCCCAGGGAAATGATTACCTCGGCCTCCCATAGAGTGTAAAATAGCATAGCTGAAAGAGCGCTAAAGGATTGTTGCTTCGCGCCGTGAAAAAATGATGGGAAATCTATATTTGGAGGAGGGGCCATTTTGGATTTTCGAAAAGTGTTTGACAGCATACCCGAACAGTTTGATGAGTGGCGGCCGCGCTATTGCGATGAACTTTTTGCTGACCTTATCGAATATGCAAAGCTCAGCCCCGATAAAGCTGCGCTTGAAGTCGGCCCCGGAACAGGCCAAGCCACCGAACCCATTCTAAAGACGGGCTGTTCATACACGGCGATTGAATTGGGAGAGAACTTTACGAAGTTCATGACCGATAAATTTGGCTCCTACAAAAACTTTCGAATTGTCAATGCCGACTTTGAAACGTATGATTTTGAATCCGAACGATTTGATCTGGTGTATTCCGCCGCAGCTTTTCAGTGGATACCGGAGAAAATCGGGTACCCGAAGGCATATGACATCCTGAAGCGTGGCGGGACGTTTGCGATGTTTATGATGCGGCCCGATATACAGCCGGGCGGCGGATATACTGACGAACCTCTATATTCCAAGATCCAGGAAGTGTATGCGAAGTTTTTCCGACCGGAAACGGAATACAAATGCAAATTGGATTATGACGCGCGAGAGAAATATGGCTTTATTGATCTCGAACGCCGGGAGTACCTTAAAACAAGAACCTATAGTGCCGATGAGTTTGTTTTACTCACTGGCACTCACGCCGACCATATAACGCTTCAAGAACCAAACAGATCAAAGTTTTATGAAGGGATTAGAGATGTGATTTATCGTTCCGGCAATAAAATAACGCTCTATGATAGAATCACTATGTATCTGGCGAGAAAACCATAATCTCACAGCCTAAGCACGATCCAACCAACCACGCAAGCGAAAGCAGGGCGACGCAAATCGCTCTGCTTTATTTTTCCCTTTTGTGAGGGAGTCCAGAGGGGCATCATGCTCTTCTGGTGGGGTCCGGGGCAGCGCCCCGGCGGAACCTTCCGCCTCCCCCGCCCTACGACTTCCCGATTCTTGCAGCCATCACGGTGATGTCGTCCCGGGCCTGGCCCTGGCGGTCCAGCGCGAGCCGGGCCAGTTCTTCGCACAGGGCCTGGGGCGGTTCGTTTGCCAGGCGCAGCGCGGCCTGCTCCAACCAGGCGGTTTCGCCGTCCCGGGCGGGGTCGATGAGGCCGTCGGTCATCATCAGCACGGTGTCGCCCGGCTGAAGCCTCAGGTGCGTTCCGGCGGGCGTCACATTCTCCAGAATGCCCATCGGCAGCCGCCCGCCCTCGACCCGGATCGCCTCGCCCCTACGCAACACCAGGCTGTCGCAGCCGCCCAGCTTGGAAAAGACGGCGGTGCAGGCGTTCAGGTCCAGAACACACAGATCGACGGTGGCAAACATGTCCTCGCCGCCCAGCAGCATGAGCAGCTGATTGACCGAATCGAACGCCAGCGCGTGCTCTACCTCCGCCGCGAGGAACCTTCGAATCAGCCGCACGGCGGCGCGGCTCTCCCGCGCGGCGCTGAGGCCGGTGCCCATGCCGTCGGACAGCATCATGAGCACCCGCCCGCCGGACAGGCCCGCCGCCAGATGGCTGTCGCCGGAGGGCTGCGTAGATTCCTTCGCCCGGCTGACGAAGCCCACCGTGGCGGTATAGCGCGGCGCCTGGAAAAAGCACAGCTCGCTGGAAACCCCGCCCTCCGGCAGTACCGGCGCGCGCAGCGGCAGGCCCAGTTCTTTGGTCAGCCGTTCTGCGGCGCGTCTGGCCTCCGCCGGACGCCACACGCCCTCCCGCTTGACGGCGGTGATGGTCACCGACCCGCCCGAGGAGGCCCTGAGCGCCAGCACTTCGCGGGTCTTGATCGCCTCGCGGTCCAGCGCCGCCACCGCCTGCCGGGACAGCCCTCCATCCACCTTGACGGGCGCCGCCAGCGCGCCTGAGGCGCTCATGAGCAGCGTCTCCGCCTGCCGGAACTGCTTGCCCATGATGGACGCCGCCTGTCCCCGCGCCTGCGCGCTCTTGCGCTGGACGGAGAAATCCTTGAGCACCGGCCCAAGCCGGGCGGGGATCTGTTCGGCGCGGCGGCAGAGCCTCGCGACCTCCGGCGGCAGCTCGTCCTTTTCGCTGATCGCCTCACCCGCGGCGGCCCGGGTCATCAGATCGCACATCAGCCGACCGGCGCGGCCGTCGGAGCCATCCCAGCAGGCGCGGCACCCGCCGCAGCCGCGGCAGAGCCGTGCGCGCATCTGGCCGATCACCACTCGCTCGTCCTGGGCTTCAAACGGGGCTTCGTAGCCCACCGCCAGCTCGCCGAACACCTGGCCCAGCGCCTTCACCCGCCTGCGCGCGTCGTTCAGCAGCCGCGCGGCCAGCCGCTCCGGGTCGTGGCCGCCGTCCGCGGGCAAAAACCACGCCCACACCTTTTCCATAAATTTTGGCGGCAGCAGGCAGTAGACCAACCCCGCCGCAAACGCCTGCGCCGGGTGCAGCGCGCCGTAGCTTGCGCCTAAGCCGTAGAGCAGCGTCACCAGATTGCACAGCGCGAAGGCCAGCGCGGCCGCCCAGCGGCCCAGCGCGCCCGCCGCGCCCGCAGTCAGCGCGCACAGCCCAAGCGCCGCGCCGACGAACCGGTCCCCGCCTGAAAAGGACAGCGCCGCACCGAACAGCAGCCCCGCCGCCGCGCCCTGCCCCGCGCCCAGGGAAGACGCGATCAGGCACAACAC
>JAEVZE010000005.1 GCA_023392395.1 Bacillota bacterium | reverse complement strand
ACGCTCTACGGCCGGAGAACCGGGCGCTTCGGCTTTGATCCATTCCTATTGCTGGAATCCTGAACAAAGCAAACCCCGCCCGGCTGTAAGGGCCGGGCGGGGTTGTGAGACGAAAAGGACAAACCGTAGCGTTTTACGGGTTTAGCCCCGTGACCAGATGCCTCAGGCAGCCGATATCGCTGGGGTCGTGCGGCACCTCAACCAGATCGATGGGCACCACATGCACGCCCTGCTCGGTCTTTCCGCCCAGCTGGGAGAGGAGCAGCTTCAGGCTCTTGTCGATGATGGCCGCGTAGTCCTGCTGGATGAAGCTGACGCCCGGCAGGTGCGGATTGTCAAACGCCACCATGTGGAAGTCCTTGCCGGGCGTGCGGCCCACGCTCCGAAGCACCAGGTTGGCCACCTGCGCGATCTCCGCGTTGGTGGCAAAGCACCCCTCGATTTCCGGATACCTCCGCATGTGCGCCATCATGGTGTCGTAGAGCAGCTCCACGCGGCGCTCGCTGGAGGAGCACAACAGCTCCCCATCCTCGATCACGCATTGGTTGGCGGGGGACATTTCGAAGCCCGCGTCGGCCATCGCCTGACGGAACCCATCAAGGCGGCTGGAGACCGCTGTGTTGTACGCCGGGAAATGGCAGATGGTGATGCGGCTTAAGCAGCGCTCCATCAAAAACCCGGCCGCGCGGTACGCGCCTTCAAAATTGTCGGAAACCACGCAGGGCGTTGGGATTTCCTCAAGATAACGGTCCACAAACACCAGAGGGAAGCGGTGGGTCACCAGCTGGCGCACCAGCGCGTTGTTGATCTCGGACACCGTCGGGAACAGGATCAGCGCCTGAACGCCGCTCTTGATGAAGTCCTGTACCAGGCGGATCTCCTGCTCAGGCGACTCCCGCGAGATGCCCACCATCACCCGGCAGTTGTTCAGGCGGCACGCGCGCTCGATGTTCACCAGGTACACCTGCTCGACCCTGGTGGCCATCGTGGGAAATACGATGCCGATCAGGTGCTCCTGGTCCCCGGCGGGGCTTTCGGCGAACGGGTTTGCCGCCACAAAGGAGCCCTTGCCCTTCAGGCGGTAGATGATGCCCTCGTCCACCAGGCCGTTCAGCGCGTTTTTCACCGTGATGCTGCTGACGAAGTAGTGGCTCATGATCTCCGATTCGGAGGGAATCCGGTCGCCCGCGCGCAGGACGCAGGACGCGATCTGCGCCTTGATGTCCTCCTGAATCTGCTTGTAGAGGGGGATGGATGGCATGGATTGTTCCTCCCGTTATGGCCGCGTGGTAAGGTTCGTTTGCGCCGCGCCTTGCGCGTCGAGGACTGTCACCGGATCCGGCTGATGTGAAGGCCTTCGAAGACCAGCGTTTCTTCGATTTCGCGCCGCTGGATGATGAATGTGGCGTTCGGAAAGGCCGGGAGGTTGTCCATGTGGTCGAAGTGCGCGTGCGTCAAAAGCACCGTATCGATGTCCTCCGGGCGGACGCCCAGAAGCGGCAACAGAACCTCCGGCGGCTGCCAGAAGGCGACGCCGTCCTGAGCGTGAATGGCGCGGGTCTCGGGGTCCAGTTGGTTGTCGCCCACGTCGATCAGCGCCACATGACCTTCGCCCCGCAGCAGCACATAGGTGAAGGGCAGTTCAACGGTGTCCCCGCCATGGTTGGAGCGAAGCAGCGCGGAGGCGTCCTGGCGGAGGTTTCGCGCGTACTCGATCAAATGGATGGCGTACATGGTCCATCGCCTTTCAAGGCCGGAAGGCCCGGCCACGGCACCATCATACCACAATTCTCCCCGAAAGGCCATCCGACAAACCGGTATCCCCCACGACCAAAGAAACGCATCTCCCCGGAATATCGTTCCCAAATGCATCTTACATAGGAGGAATTTTCTCATGCCACACCCGATCCCGCGCCCGGAACACCCTCGTCCGGATTTCCAAAGGGACAACTGGATGAACCTGAACGGCGAATGGCAGTTTGCCTTCGACGAAAAAGACGAAGGGCTCGCCCAAAAATGGTACCGCCCCGAGCATGCGCTGCCGAAAAAAATCACCGTCCCCTTCAGCTACCAGACCGCCATGAGCGGTGTGAACGACAAGCGTATGTGTGATGTCGTGTGGTACAAGCGCGCGTTATCCATTCCGGATGGGATGAAAGGCCGCCGCGTGCTGCTTCGGTTCGGCGCGGTGGACTACCGCTGCCAGGTGTTCGTAAACGGGCAGGCGGCAGGTTCTCACGAGGGCGGCTACACGCCGTTCGCGCTGGATGTCACGCCGCTGCTTAAGGATGGTGAAAACGATGTGTGCGTGCGGGCGGAGGACGCGCCCGACTGCACCCAGCCCCGCGGCAAGCAGTACTGGAAGGAAGGCTGGATGGGCTGCTGGTACACGCCGGTCACGGGCATCTGGCAGACGGTATACCTGGAGGCGGTGGGGGAGAGGTACTTCACAAAAGCGCACATCACGCCCGATGTGGACGCAGGCTCCGCCAATTTCAAGCTCACGCTGAACGCGATTCCCGCTCACGCGCTTTCCTGCGATATGGAAATCTCCTACCAAGGCAAAATGGTGCGCAGGCTTTGCACATCGGTCTCCCAGCGACTGACGGACGTGTCGGTCTCCATGGTCGAGGGCAGCTCCGTCGAGGACATCCTCACCTGGTCACCCGACCACCCCAACCTGTACGACGTGGTCATCCGCCTTCTGGATGGCGAAACCGTGCTGGACCAGGTGACCACCTACTTTGGCATGCGAAAGGTGGAGATCAAGGACGGCTGGGTGCTCCTGAACAACCAACCGCTCTACCAACGCCTGATCCTCGATCAGGGCTACTGGCCGGAGAGCCTGATCACCCCGCCCTCGGATGAGGCGATTAAAGCCGACGTCGAATGGACGAAAAAATTCGGCTACAATGGCGCTCGCAAGCACCAGAAGCTGGAGGACCCCAGGTATTACTACTGGGCGGACAAACTGGGGCTGATCGTGTGGGGCGAGGTGCCCAGCACCTACGAATTCTCGGATGAATCGGTCGTGAACCTCAGCGGCACGCTGTCCGGCTTCATCGACCGGGACTACAACCACCCGTCGATTGTCTGCTGGGTGCCGCTCAACGAGAGCTGGGGCGTGACGCGCATCTACGCAAACAAGCGCATGCAGGAGGCGGCGCGCTTGCTGTACCGCGAGGCCAAGGCGCTGGACGGCACGCGGCTGGTTTCCGCCAACGACGGCTGGGAGCAGGTGGAGACCGACATCTTCGGCCTGCACGACTACGCCGCCTCCGGCGAAACGCTCTCCCGGCACTTTGCCGATCGCGCCGAAACCTGCCTACACTCAAACGACTGGCGCATGGCCTGCGCGGACGGGTTTACCCCCACCGGCAAGGAGGCGTTCTTGGTCACCGAGTACGGCGGCATCGCCTTCCAGGACGGCGACGACCAGAACACCTGGGGCTATCATGACAAAGTGGACGGAGAGGAAGCGTTCTTCGCGCGGTATCAGGATGTGACAGACGCGGTGCGCGCTATCCCCTACTGCCAAGGCTACTGCTACACGCAATTGACGGACGTCGAGCAGGAGACTAACGGCATCCTGACCCCGGACAGAAAGCCCAAGGTCAATCCAGAGCGCTTCCGCGAGTTGACGAGGAACCCGGAGGGCCGCTGAGCGGAAATCAACCGCAGCGCGGGATCCACAACATCAAATAAAGCAAGGGAAGGCGGAAGCCTTCTCTTGCTTTCTGAGCATCGAAAAACCCTTCGGTTTTTTCGATGCGGAAGGGAAAGGCTGCGTGCGCCTGAAATCCCGCGGGATTTCCGGGCGGCGCACTGACGGATGGGATTGTTTGTTCTCCCAATGTGCGCACTGGGAGAACAAACGCATTTCCGGCGCATAGGTCGCCGGAAATGATGGAATCCCTTCGGGATTTTCTGAGCAAGGGAAGGAGGAATCCTTCTCTTGCTTGCTTTATGCATTTAATTCCCGAGGAGTTTCGTCAGCGGAGATGCGCGGAAACGCCATCTGCGAGGGCGGCAAGGAGGAGGTTGCAGCTGGTGGCGCCGGCGTCGAGCACGCCGCGGGAGCGCTCGCCCAGGCGGCTGGCGCGGCCGATCTTGGCCACCAGATCTTTCGTGGACAGCCAGCCCGCCTCGGCTGCGACCTTCATCGCGTCAAGGCAGCCCTGAAAGTCCACGCCCTTCGTCAGTGCCTCGCGGTAGGCGGCTTCGGCCGGGATCATCACGTCCATCAGCGTCTTGTCGCCCACCTTCGCCCCGCCAAGTTCGGTGAGGCCATTGAGCGCCGCGGTCAGCATCTCGCCAAACGCCGCCTTGTCGATCTCCTCGGTCTTCTTGATCACCCGCGCCATCTCGGTGAACACCGTGCCGTACAGCGGGCCCATCGAACCGCCGATCTCCATCATCAAAACGCGCCCCAGCGTCTTCAGCGCTTCCGAGAAGCTCATCTCCACGTTCCGGATGCGCTCCTCGGTCATCGTGAACCCCTTGTTCATGTTGATCCCGTGGTCCCCGTCCCCGATCAGCCCGTCGATGTCCGACAGGTACGCCTTGTTCTCCTGGATCACCCGGATCATGCCCTCGACAATGTCCTTGCCGTCCCTGTTCAAAAAGCTCTCCATCGTTGGCTCCTCTCGAAACGCGGGTGCGCCGCCGCCCTCGCGG
>JAEVZE010000490.1 GCA_023392395.1 Bacillota bacterium | reverse complement strand
TCCTTGTACGTTCTTAATAAGGTCCACATTATTATATCACAGAATCGATCAAAATCACTCGGAAATTATAAGGCAGTTCACCGGAAAATTTTGATTTGTACCAGGGCGGGCGGCTGTGCTATACTCGTTTTAGAGGGGTGCGAGTCATGCTGACGTATTATACCGGCCGGGCGCGGGCGGTTCGGGCCCGGCTGTTCGGCGCGTTGAAGGGCGCGATGGCGCAGGGCGACGGCCCGGTGCTTTTGATCGTCCCGGCGCAATACACGCTGGAGGCCGAACTGGACGCGGTGGACGAGATGAACCTGACGGGCTCGTTCCGGCTGCAGGTGTTGTCCCCCCAGCGGCTGTACCAGCGGGTGTTCGAGGCCGCAGGGCGGCCCGCCAGAGTGCGCATTGACGAGCAGGGCCGCGTGATGCTTCTGCAGCGGGCGGCGGACCGGTTGAACGACCAGTTGCGCTGGTACCGGGGCGCATCCAGGCGGCCGGGGTTTGCCGAGCGCGCGCTTTCGCAGATCGAATCGTTCAAGCAGGCGGGCAAGAGTCCGCAGGAAGTGCGCGCGCTGGCCCAGGGCGAGAGCGGCGCGCTCCGGGAGAAGCTCTTGGACATCGCGTCGCTGTACGAGGCCTACGAGCAGTCGCTTGCCGGGCGGTTTCTGGACGGCGAGGACGAGGCCCGGGAGGCGGACAAGCGCATGCCGGACGCGCCCATCGCCCGTGGCGACGTATTCTTCTACGGCTTTGACCTGATCACCCAGGCGATGGCCCGTTCGATCCTGACGCTAACCGGCTGCGCAAAGAGCGTGAGTTTGTTCCTGACGCTGGAAAACGACGGCAACGCGCGGGACTTTTCGGTGTTTCAGCCGGTGCAGAAAGCCTATGAAAGGCTGCACCGGCAGGTGCTGGAGGCGGGCATCCCGTGGAAGCGGGTCCGGCTGGATGCGGAGGAGGACGGCCCGGCCGCCCCGGCGCTTGCACACCTGGCACGGGAGGTATACTGCTGGCCTTCGGCAAAGTACGAGGGCGCACCGAATGGGCTGACGGTCGCGATGCTGAATAACCCCCAGGACGAGGCGGAGTACGCCGCCTCGGTGATCCGGGACCTGGTCCGCACGCGCTCCTGGCGCTACCGGGATGTGATGGTCGCCTGCCAGACGCTGGACGACGCCATGATCTTCTCGCTGACGCGGGCGTTTGCCATGTACGATGTGCCCCTGTTCCTGTCCCAGAGCCGCACCGCGGACCGGCATCCGCTGGCCCGGTGCCTGCTGGCCGGGCTCAAGATTTCCTCCCAGCGCTTTTCGCCGGAGGACGTGCACGACTACGCGCGCTCGGGCTTTGCCGCCATCACCGACGACGAAGCCGACTTGCTCATGAACTATGCGCTGGAGACGGGGCTCAAGGGCCGCGCCTGGCTCAGGCCCCTCACGCGGGGCGAGCCGGAGGTGGTGGCCGCGCTGGAGCCGGTGCGCGCGCGGCTGATGGGGCCGGTGGAGGCGCTGCAGCGGCGCGCCCGAAATGTTCCAGCGGAGCGCCTGCTGGAAGCGGCGTTTCTCTTCCTGGAGGAGATCGGCGCGCGGGAAAAGCTGGAGGCGCAGCAGAAGGCGCTGTCCGAAATGGGGCGGCGCGAGTGGGCGATGGAGGGCGCGCAGGTCTGGAACCGGATCATACAGGCGCTGGACCAGGCCCACGAGCTGCTCCAGGGGGAACCTTTGACCGTCCGGGCGCTGTACGAGCTGCTTCGGCGCGCGCTGGGCGCGGCGGAGATCAAGGCGCTGCCCCAGTCGGGCGACGCGGTGATGGGCGGTGGGCTCGACCACATGAAGGGGCGGCCCGCCCGGGCGCTGTTCATCCTGGGCGCGACGGACGCCTCCCCCGGCGCGGGCGGCGCGCTCTTAAGCGAGCGGGAGATGGCGCGGCTGACCGACCAGGGGCTGTGGCTGGGGCTGACGGGCGAAGACAGGGCGCGAATCACGCGCCTGAGCGTCAAAAGCTCGCTGGAGCTTTCGCAGGAACTCGTGTACGTCACCTGCCCCCGGAGCGACATGACCGGCGCGGCGGTGAAGCCCGGCGCGCTGATCCGGCTCATGCACCGGCTGTTCCCGGCGCTCAAGGAGCAGGGGAGCGTCACCGGCATTGCGGAAAAGAGGCTCCGGCTGTCCGCGCCGGAGGCGGCGTTGAGCCGCGCCAGCGCGATCCTGCGGGACGACCCGACGGACGCGGACGCCCGCGCCGCGCTGCACATTTTGGCTGAACTGCCGGAATACGCCCAAGAGGTCAAACAGCTCTCCCGTGCGTTCTCCCACAAGGTTTTCTCCGAGCCTCTGCCGCAGGCCTTGCGAGATGGGGCCGCCGCCGTCAGCGCGACGAGGCTCGAACGCTTCATCGCCTGCCCGTTCAAGGATTTCGTGGCCAGCACCTTGAAGCCCCAGGAGAACCGGGAGTTCGACCTGACACCCCGGGATGTGGGTACTTTCTACCACCAGGCGCTCGAGGTCTTCGCGCGGGAAAATGAAAAGGACCTTTCCTTGATGAACGAGGACGAGGCGGTGGATGCGATGGACCGGGTGACCGGAGGCCTCCTGGAGGACCTGGCCGCTCGCGCCATCGGCGACAGCGCGGTGATGCAGCGGGAGGGCGGGCGCATCGCCTCGGTGGCCCGCCGCGCGGCCCGGACGCTGGTGAATCACCTGTCGGGCAGTCAGTTTCAGCCGGTGGCGCTGGAGGTGGACTTTGGCCGGGAGGGCGGGCGCATTCTGCTGCGCGACGTGCCGCTCAAGGGCCGCATCGACCGTGTGGACGCCTGGACGGACGCGGAGGACGGGGTTCAATACCTGCGCGTAATCGACTACAAGACCCGGGGCAAGGCGGTCAGCCTGCCGGAGGTCTACTATGGGCTGCAGCTGCAGCTGGTTCTGTACCTTGCCGCTTCGGTTGCGCGGGGCGGCAAGCCCGCGGGCGTGTTCTACTTCTCCATCGACGACCCGCTGGTGTTGACGCCCTCCCGGGATCCACAGGAGGTCGAGGCGCTCCGGGAAAAGGCGCTCAGGCTGGACGGGCTGGCGCTCTCGGATGAGCGGGTGATTGCCGCCATGTCGCCCCGTCCCGAGGCGGTGCTGGGCGTGAACCCGAAGGGTAGAAAGTCCAGCCGCCTGATCGAGGGGGAGGACTTCCAGCTTCTAATGGATCATGCGGCGGGGCTTGCGGACGATGCGCTCAGCCGCATCCGCTCGGGCGACACCGAAATTCATCCCGCCCAGTGGCAGGGCGGCGACGCCTGCGAGATGTGCGATTTCAAGTCCGTCTGCCAGATCGCACCGGGCCTGAACGGGTCCGAACCCCGGCGTCTTTCGAAACTGTCGCCGGACGGCGTGATCCCGCAGATCCGGCGGGACGCGGGTTTGACAGAGGGCGGCGAACGTGATACCATAGCCCGTGAATCCGATGAAACCGAGGGATAATCTGTGAAGCACGCATTCAGCGCCCAGGCGGCGCAGGCTTCCCGCCGCCGCTGGTACTCGGTGGCCAAGCCGCTGAACAGCTTGGGGGTTTTGGAAGACATGGTGGTCAAGCTCGCGGGCATCCAGGGAACGGACGAGGTCAGCGTGGACAAGCGCTGCTGCCTCACGTTCTGCGCCGACAACGGCGTGGTTCAAGAGGGCGTCACCCAGACGGACAGTTCCGTGACCGTCTCGGTGGCGCGCTCCATCGCCCGGGGCACCGGCAACATCTGCCAGATGGCGAAGGTCGCCCGCTGCGACGTGTTCGCGGTGGACTTAGGCATGCTGCATCCGGCGGACGACCCCCGCGTGATCGACCGGCGCGTCGCCCCCGGAACAGGCAACATCGCCCGCGGTCCCGCGATGACGAGGGACGAGTGCCTCAAGGCCATCGCCGCGGGCGAGGAAATGGTGAAGGAAATGGTGGAGCGTGGCTACACGCTGATCGCCACCGGCGAAATGGGCATCGGCAACACCACCACCGCCTCCGCCGTCGCCTGCGCGCTCACGGGCGCGGAGGTCGTCCGCATGACCGGGCGCGGCGCGGGCCTCTCGGACGAGGGTCTTCTTCGCAAGCGCGCGGCGGTGGAGAGGGCGCTTCAAATCAACCGGCCCGACCCCAATGA
>JAEVZE010000485.1 GCA_023392395.1 Bacillota bacterium | reverse complement strand
GTTGCCCAGCGCGCCCACCAAATACGCAAATCCGGCTGGCTTCAGCGCAAACCCGCGCGCCTCGGCATAGAGCAACTGAGGTATGCCGTTGATGAGGACGGCGATTACCGCCAACACAAACGGCCCGATGGAATGAATGAAATCCATGCCCCTCCACCTCCCATGCAAATTGACAGTGTAATCATACAGGAAGCGAAGGAATGTGGCAACGGATTTATCGAATCTATTTGTGAAATCCATTAAAATTGTTCGTGTTTATGTCCAGTTTTTTCGTTGCAAAGGTCTTCCGTCCTCAGATCGTCGTCCGATTTGCTTTTCTAGCGAACCGTGATACTGGCCGCGCGTCCCGCGCCGACCGTGTCAATGGGCTGGAATGCATAAAAATGCGCCAGGTGCATTGCAATCAATGCAGCTGGCGCAAAAGCCATCGTGGTTTTTTGCGCGAATGCGCCTTGCGCATTCAGACGGCGGGGCTTGCGGGATGGTCGCTGAAGTGCATCAGGATGACCATCGGCTGCGTCTGGGACAGGTTCGTGAACGTCACGCCCGCCTTTGAGGCTTCCTCGGTCACAAAGTACTCGTCGTTGGTCAGCTGGCCAAACCGGATCATGGCGGGAGAAGACAGTTCCGACTCGCCGATCTTGCCGAAGCCCTCGACGCAGATCAGGCCATAGGCTACCTGATCGCGGAAAGTGACGGTCTTGCCGGGCAGGATGGTCAGCCGCTTCGCGCCGGCGGAAGCGCACTTGTAGCAGATCCACTCGCTCAGGTAGCCTTCGCTGCGCATCTCGGCCTCGTCGCCATCGGCGATGGGCACCATCAGCCGGTTGGTGTAGAAATTCGGGTCGACGTTAACGTCCCAGTCGATGACGTCCATCAGGTAGTCAAAGTCGCCGATCTTATCCTGGGGGCAGTTCTTCCACAAAAGATTCTCCGGCACCGCGTGGTCGTAGTAGAGCACGCTCTGGTACATCGCGTACACGTCGGAGGCGAACTGCGGCTCGTAGGTGCAAAGGCTCGCGGGCGCGTGCAGCACTCCCGGAGGTACATCCCAGCCGGTGTCCACGCGAATCTTGTAGGCGCGGGACAGCTCCAGCAGGTGGTTGTCGCCCTTTGCAAAGTTCTGGAGCGCCTGCTTGACCTGATCTTTGGAAACGCCCGGGTTGATGCCAAAGAAGGTGAACGGGAACTCCGCGCCGTAGTTGTTGTACTGTGCGGGGAAGAAGTACATTTCGGGCTTGCCGCTCTCGCCGACCAGCTTTGCGTGCGCGTCGTCATGGTGGATGTGGTGCGGAAGCGGCCCCATGTTGTCAAAGAATTTCGAGAACATCGGCCAGCGCTTGTACTTGTCATACAATCCCTCGCCGATGAACGCGCCCTTGAAGTGTGCGACCGCGTCGGTGAGCAGCGCCTTTTCCTTGCCGTCGGCGGTGACGATGTAGCTCAGGCCTTCGTCCTCCGGGGTGCCGGGGCCGTTGTCGGCCGGCGTGGTGGACGCAAACCAGCGCTCGTCAATGCCGCCGCGCGCGAGGCCCAGAGAGAAGTAATCGTCAGGATGCAGGCGCAGCCTTCTGCCCGGACGGCAGAACGAGCGCGGCACCCAGGCAGGCGCGAGGCGCACAACGCCCTTGCCTTCATTGAGAGCCCTTTCGATGATCGTGTTTTTTCCCATGAATTTATCCTCCTTCATTCGCGCTTACGCGAGCGCGGCCCGCGCAAACGCGGAGACTTTTTGAAGCCTTTGGGGCCAGTCCTTGCGGCCGTCGTGCCAGAGTTCGGTGACAAAGAGCCCCACACCCTGGCCAAGCGCGGCTTTCGCGCCCTTTGGGAAATCCACGTGGCCTTCGCCAAAGTCCAGGTCGCGGTAGATGCCGGGGCGGGTGTCCTTTAGGTGCATCGCGACAATGTGGCCGCGCCCGCTCTCGATGTCTCCGTACAGGTCATGCCCGTGGAGCACCGACGCGTTGGTCAGGTTGCCCAGGTCCGGGTACACGCCCAGATAGGGCGAATCGACCAACTTCACGTAAGCCATGGCCTTGCCCACCGTGTCCATGAAGGGCGTCTCCATCGTCTCAAAGCCGGTGAGAATTCCGTAGCGCGCGGCGTAGGCCACGCCCTGAACAAGGTTCTCGGCGAACATCGCCCGCGTATCCTCGCCGCCCTCTTCGTAGTACACGTCGTAGCCCGCGAGCTGGATGATCCGGATGCCCAGCGCGTCGGAAAGGCGCACCGCCTTTTCAAAGATCTCCATGCCCCGCGCGCGCGTCTCCGGGGCGCGGCTGCCCAGAGGGTACTTGCGGTGACCGCTCAGGCACATGGTGCGGATGGGCAGCCCGGCTTCGCGCACGGCGCGCGTCAGATCGCCCAACTCCGCCTGCGTCCAGTCCAGCCGGGAAAGCCGCCCGTCGGTTTCATCGATGGAGATTTCCAGAAAGTCGTAGCCCGCGCGTTTGGCGGCTTCGAGGCGCTCTTTCCAGGTGAGTTCCGACGGCGTCGCCTTTTCGTACAGGCCCAGTCTTATGTCTGCCATGTCAGCGCTCCAGTTTGCCCCACACGGGGGCCATCGCGTCCACCACCGTGCGGAAGTCCTGATATTTTCTACGGTAGATGCCGGACAGCGCCGGGTTCGGGTGATACACCCGGCTCACCTTCACCATTTGCGCGGCGGCCGCGGCCAGGTCCGAGTAGAGCCCGGCGGCCACGCCTGCGGTCATCGCCGCGCCCAGCGCGCCCAGCTCCTTCACTTCGATGGTCTCCACGTCCATCTCCAAAATGTCGGCAAACATCTGCACCCACATGGGCGCGTTGGTCACGCCGCCCGCGAGCCGAACGCCCTTGGGCGGATTCACGCGGCTATTCAGCAGCCGGTCGATGTGCAGCTTGTGGCCGAACACGATGCCCTCGTACACCGCTCGAAGCATCTGGGTGCGGGTGTGGGAGGCGGAGAGGTTCACAAACGCCGCGCCCGCGCGGGCGTCATCGCTGCCGCCGAAGAGGTAGGGCAGGAACACGATGTTCGCCTCGTCCGGGGCGACCTTCTCCACCATATCATCGCCCACCTTGTACAGCGGCCTGTCCCCGGCAGCCTCCTTCAGGAAGCTGTTCACGAACCACTCCTGATTGGAGGCGGAGGTCGGCGAGCATTCCTCCACCAGATACATGTCCTTGAGGCAGTACAGCGAATTCATCTTGACCGAGCGGTCCATGATGGGCCGGGTGGACGCGTATTCGTTGATGCTCCAGGTGCCCGCAATGGCCGCCAGGTAATCGTCGCTGACCACGTTCATGCCGATGGCGCAGGCGTCGATGTCAAAAAGCCCCGCCGCGACCGGCGTGCCCTCCATAAGCCCCGAAAGCTCCGCGCACTCCTTCGTCACCTTGCCACAGAACTGCGAGGAGTAGGTGAGCGGCGGCAGCTTGTCCTTGATAGAGGTGAGCCCGAAGAGCTTCAGGATCTCATCGTCAAACGACGCGGTCGTCAGGTTGACCAGGCTGGAGCCGGAGATGTCGGTGATCTCGGCGTACGCTTCCCCGGTCATGCGGTAGCGCACGTAGTCCTTGACGCCGAAGATCCACTTCGTATTCTCAAGTACCTCCGGCTGGTTTTCCAGAAACCATTTGAGAAGCGCCACCGGCTGGCAGGCCAGAACGCTCTGGCAGGTCATGGCAAAGGCTTTCTCTGCCGTACCATCCTTTTGCCAGTCTTCCACGATCTGCCAGGCGCGGCTGTCCGTGGACACGATGCCGCGGTACGCCGGTTTTTCGTCCTTCCCCCACAGGTACAGCCCCTTGCCGTGGCCCGAAAAGGACACGCCCGCGATGTCGTGCGCGGAGGCGCCCGACTTTTCGATGGTCTCCCGGATCACCTCGCAGTTCACGCGCCACAACAGCTCCATGTCCCGCTCGGTGAAACCCACCTTCGGCGTCTCCATGGGGGTATTCCGCTTGGCGGACGCGATCTCCCGGCCGGTCTGGTCAAACAGCACCGCCTTGGAGCTGGTCCCGCCGTTGTCCAATCCCAACAGGTATTGCATAGCGGCCTCCTCCTAACGCAACTTACAATAGACAAACCCCGTCAAGGCTCCCATGTTCCCGGCGACCAGTGCGCCGGGAACGTGTTTCTTCTCCCAATGAGCGCACTGGGAGAAGAAACAACACCTCAAGTCAGTGCGCCACCCGAAAATCCCGCAGGATTTCAGCGCATGCAGTCTTTTCCCTATGCGTTGAAAAGCCGCAAAGCGACTTTTCAACGCCCTGAATCACTTCACGGTCTTGGGCATGTCGGGATGGTTCGGGCCGAAATGCTTGAGCAGTACCAGGTCGTCGTAGCGGCTCTCATTGGTGATGCGAATGCCGCGCTTTGCCGCGGGCTCCGACACAAAGTACTCGTCGGCGCTCTGCTTGCCATACCGGAGCATGACGGGCGCTTCCGCGTCGAAGACGCCGAATTTGCCGTGCCCCTGGACGAAGATGCAGCCGTACGCGCAGCCGTCCTGGATGACGACGCTCTGCCCGGGGAACACGGTCAGTTCCTTCGCGCCGAAGTATTCATTGGCATAGGAGACCCACTTCTCGACATGCGCAGCGCTTTCAGAAGCCACGACCGGCGGGCGGTAGTAGTGCTTGCGGTAATGCGGGTCGGTGTTCTTCTCCCAGTCGAGCAGCGAGAAGATGTAGTCGATGTCGTCCTGCTTGTCCGGCGGGCACTCCTCAACCAGCATCCTGCGCGGATAGATTTCGCCGGAGACCACGTTTTCCTGAACGGAGTTGACGTCGCTGTTCCACTGGGGCTCGTACGTCAAAACCGACGCAGGCGCGTGGATCACGCCGGCAGGCGTGTACCAGCCGGTGCCCAGCGTCACGCGGTAGGCGCGCGAAAGCTCGGTGATGCGGGTATCGCCCGCGTTGTAGTCGCGCAGGCGCTGTTTGACTTCTTCGGGATCGATGTCCGGATCAAAGCCGAAATAGGTGGCGTTCATTTCGCCGGTGTTGTTGTTGAGCTGCGGCGGGAAATAATAGGATTCGGGCTTGCCCAGCTTGCCCACGTTGGCCGCGTGCTCAAACATCAGGTGCACATGGTGGAACAGCGGGTTATTAAAGTCGAAGAACTTGGAATACATCGGCCAGCCGCCGTACTTCTCCATCAGTTCCTTGCCGATCAAGTCCTCTTTCAACACGTCCACCGCTTCTTTGAGCGTGAACTTCTCGTCCGAGTCGGGCGAAACGGCCACATAGCTCATGCCCTCGTCTTCCGCCGCGAGCGGCCCGTTCTGCGCGCGGATGACCGACGAGAACCACCGCTCCTTGATCGAGCCGCGCTCAATGCCCAGCGCGTAATAATCGTCCGGATGCAGCTTTAGCCGGCGGCCCGCCTTGCCAAACTGGCGCGGCACAAACACCGGGTTCAGGCGAAACACGCCTTCGCCCGCGGCCAGGGTTTTTTGAATCAACGCTTCGTTGCCCATGTTCATTTCCTCCAAATCTTATTTCGCCGCCGCCCGGCTTAGGGGAGCTTTCGCACCGGCGGGCGCATACCCCTGCCTAATAAAGAAGTACTCCAGGTTTTCAATCGTTTCCGGCGACCTTCGCGCCGGAAACGAAGTTTCTGGAACCAGTGCGCGCACTGGTAGAAGAAACAATTCCGCATGTCAGGGAGCCGTCCGGAGATCCCGCAGGATTTCAGGCTCCCACAGCTTCTTCCCAGCACGTCAAAAAACCGTGAGGGGTTTTTTGACGCCCCTAGATTACGCCCTTTTGCAGTACGATGTTTGCGTACCGCGCGGTGGTCGCGGTCTGCACGATCGCGTATGCGCCCTTCGCCTGCTCGTAGAACGGCAGGCGGTCCATGTAAGCGAATTTTTTGAACGCGCGCTGGAAATCCAACTCGCGAAGAATCTCATCGTAATGGTCCCAGATCTCGGGGACGGGCTCCGTGGGCAGGTTTCGCATCAGGCGCACCGGATCTTCCACGAAGCTGTCCAGCGGGAAGAACGGGAGGATCGCCCGGAGAAGGTCGGGGATTTCGACGCCATCCAGCCGGATCAGTCGCTTCGCGCAAGATTCGGCGGGAAAGTTGGCGTCCGCCAGGATCAGGCAATCGTTGTGACCCATATCCATCATGGTTTTGAAAAGCTGTGAGGACAGGATGACCGGAATTCCCTTGAGCATAGCGCACCTCTGAAAGGAAGCCGCCATGCGATTGGCCGGCCTAAGCGCAGCATCGCATAGCGGCTTCGGGATGATTGAAACCGGGGCTAGATTACATGAACTTGTCCACGTTGTCCTTGGTCACGAGAACGAACGGGATCATCATGTCGTCGTGCTCGATCGTGCCGGCCTTGGCGCACTCAAGCGCCACGTCCACGGAGGAAGCGCCCTGGCCCGCCGCATCCTGGAACACGGTGCAGTCCAGACGGCCATCCTTGACGGCCTGCTTGGCATCCTCGATGGCGTCGATGCCGATGACGATGATCTTGTCCTTGCGGCCCGCGGCCTCAACGGCTTCCAGGGCGCCCATGGCCATGTCGTCGTTCTGGCAGATGATGGCGTCCAGATCCTGATACGTGGTCAGCCAGTTCTCGGCCAGTGCAAGGGCCTCGGCGCGCTTCCAGTTGGCGGTCTGCTCCTGGAGGACTTCGATCTTGCTGCCGTTGAACAGGTTCTCTTCGATGCCCTGCTTGCGGTAGATCTGCGGCGACACGCCGATGGGGCCCATCATGTAGCAAACCTTGGCGTCTTCCTTCAGAACGGTCTTCAGGAACTCGGCCTGGATCTTGCCCGCGTCCACGTCGTCAGAGCCGACGTAGCAGGTGGCCTTGTCGGAGTTGTTGGTCAGCGTGTTGCACTCGATGACCGGGATGCCCGCGTCGATGAACATGTCGACGATGGGGGCGCTGCCCTCGACGTCCACGGCGTTCAGGATGACGGCGTCCACGCCCATGGTCTTCATG
>JAEVZE010000423.1 GCA_023392395.1 Bacillota bacterium | reverse complement strand
GCCGCCGCAGTTGGGGCAGCGGCTCTGGTGCTTGAGCGCATCGATCTCCTTGCGCATCGCCTCGCACTCCGCCTCCAGGAGCGTAACCTTCTGGCAGAACAGGTCGGCCGCCTCGCATGCACCGCCCGCGCCGCGCATGGAGTAATAGGCTTTTCCGATCTGCAGGAAGAGCTGCTCAATCTCGGCCTCCTTGGAAGCGATGCGGCTACTCAGCCGGGCGACCTCCGTGGCCTCCTGGGTCTTCTGGCCAACGTTCTTGGCCACTTCGGAAACGCGCTTTCCGAAATCCTGAAACAGCGGCATGCAATACACCTCATTTCCTGTTGCGTTCAAGTGTATGACGGGCGGCGTGAATTCTTGCCGCCTGACACCAATCGGGTAAGAACAGTTTGCCCCATTTCCCTGTAAAAAGCAAGCATGACGTGGAAACTTCGGAAAATTGTATGATTTGCGCCGCAAAAGGCGCATACTGTGCCCGGAGGCGGTTTGCTTGCTGACCATCTTCTTTCGCGCGGTCATATTGTACCTGGTCATGGTGGCGACCATGCGCGCGACCGGAAAGCATCAACTGGGGCAGTTCCAGCCCTATGAATTTGCGCTGGCCATCATGGTGGCGGACCTTCTCGTGACGCCGATGGCGGACATCTCGACCCCGCTGTTCCACGGCGTGCTGCCGATCCTGGCGCTGTACGTGGTCAACGGCTCCCTGACCCTGGCGTGCATGAAGAGCGATCGGATCCGCGCGTTCCTGTCCGGAAAACCCTCGGTGGTGGTATCCCGCGGGATCATCAACCGCGGAGAGCTGGACAGGCTGTGCATGAGCCTGTCCGACCTGCAGGAAGGCCTCCGGGAGGCGGGACTTCTGGACCCCAGCACCTGTGGTACCGCCATTGTGGAGACGGATGGCAACATTACTGCCTTTCCGCACGCGGCCAAGCGAACCGTGACGACGGAGGATCTGAACCTGAAACCCGGCTACGAGGGCCTGCCGCTGATCCTGATCGAGAACGGCAGGGTGCAAAAGCACAACCTGTCCATGTCGGGGAAGGACGAGGGATGGCTTAAGGAATTGCTGGACCACTACGGGATGGAATTCTCCAAGGTGCTGATCGCGAGCCTGGACACCCAGGGGGGGTTGCACGTGCAGGACATGCGCGGCAGCATCCTCCATATTGTGGCCTTGACCAGCCAAGAGGTCGTCTGGTAATGCGGGCAAAATTGATCGGCGTGATCGCGGTCGCGGTGGTGGCGCTTGCGTTCAGCCTGACGTGCATGTTCGTGGTCACCCACGCCGTCGGGCAGATGGAGAAGCTTTCGATGGAGGCGCAGGACCTAGTCGACCGGGGGCAGACACAGGATGCCGTCGCGAAGATGACGGCGCTGGCGTCGGAGTGGGAAAGGCATCAGCAGTTCCTCGAGATGCTGATCTCTCACAACGAAATGCATACGGTGGTCGAACGCTACGTGGAGGCGGAAGCTTGCCTGAAGCGCGGCTGCCTGGACGACTTCTATAAGTCGATGGCGCTTCTGCAGGAGAACCTCGACCATATCCGCCAGCAGGAGCGGATTCGCTGGGGAAACGTGCTTTAGCGTTGAAAAACCACGATGGTTTTTCAACGCGAAGGAAGAAACCTGCGTGAGCCTGAAATTCTCACGAATTTCCGGGCGGCCCACTGACAGAAGGAATTGTTTCCTCCACCAGTGTGTGCACTGGTTCCGGAAACCGTTCCCGGCGCGCGGGTCGCCGGGAACGAAACACCTCGACGAGAACTGTCAACAGACATGGGCCGCGGGCAAATTGCCCGCGGCCCATTGGTTCACTCGAGGCGACCGTCCCGCTCGATCGTCATGATCATATCCACCCGGCGCTGATGCCGCCCGCCCTCAAACGAGTTGTCCAGGTAGGCATCCACGATCATCTTGGCCAGCTCGCTGCCCACCACCCGCGCGCCGAAGCACAGGATGTTGCAGTCATTGTGGGTGCGGGCCATCTTGGCGCTGTAGGGCTCGGAGCACACCGCCGCGCGGATGCCGGGCACCTTGTTGGCCGCAAGGCTCATGCCGATGCCGGTGCCGCAGATCAGGATACCCCGGTCGCATTCGCCAGCAGCCACCGCGCGGGCGGCCAGGTCGGCGTAGACCGGGTAATCGTCGGTGGGGCGGGGTACCGTAATGTCGTAGACCACCGGCTCGAACCCGCGCGATGCCAGGTGTGCGCGGATGATCTCCCGGAGATCGGCGGCGGCGTGGTCGGAAGCCAGAGCAATTTTCATTTTAAACACCTCTTGCATTTCAGGCACTTGGCTTGAAAGTATTTTACCCAAAACGTTCGCATGCGAACATTTCTTTCTGTCCCCGCGCCCGCCGGGTGACGAACGGCAGCCATGTGCGTTCATCATTCCCTTTTGCGGGGTCAAGGGGGATGGGGGTCCGGGGGCGGAGCCCTCGGCGTTCTCGCCGTTTGCGCGCGTCAGCGCGTACTCTTGTCGTAGGGCACGCCGCTGGCCCTGGGCGCCTGGGACTTGGCGCTGGTGAAGGCCAGCACGATCAGGGTGGCGATGTAGGGAATCATCTTATAGACGTCCGAGGAGATCGGCAGGTTCTGAAGGCCGGGGATGCCCGAATAGGCGGCCGCGATGGTCTTCATCAGCCCGAAGAACAGCGCCGACAGAAGGATCCTGAGCGGCTTCCACTGGCCGAAGATCAGCACCGCCAGCGCCAGGAAGCCGTAGCCCGCCACGGTTGCGTTGAAGTTGGTGGAGGTGGGCACCACAAACACCAAGCCGCCCAGCCCCGCCAGCGCGCCGGAGATCAACACGCCCGCGTAGCGGATCTTGTACACGTTGACGCCCACGCTGTCCGCCGCCTGCGGGTGCTCGCCGCAAGCCCGGAGCCTGAGGCCGAACTTGGTCTTGTACAGCACGAACGCCGCTACCGCGAGGATGATCAGCCCCACATAGGTGGTGATGTAGCAGTTCTGGAACAGGAGCGGCCCCAGCAGCGGGATGTCGCCCAGCACCGGCACCTTCTGGATGTAGAAGGTGTTGGTGAATTGAATCTGCTGCACGCCGTTACTCTGCAGCGAGCGCGCCATGTAGACCGCGAACGCCGGGGCGAACATGTTGAGCGCCGTGCCGGAGATCGTCTGGTCCGACCGCAGCGAAATCGCCGCATACGCGTGCAGGGATGCGAAGATCAATCCCGCGCCCGCCGCGATCAGGATCGCCACCATCAGCTGCCCCTGCCCGCTCATGAAGCTCTGCGTCTTGTTGAGGAAGAAGATCGACGCGAACGCGCCCATCACCATGATGCCCTCCAGCGCAATGTTGACCACGCCGCTGCGCTCGGAGAACATGCCGCCCAGAGCGACGATCAAAAGCGGAATCGAGAAGAACATCATCTGTTGGAACAGAAAGAAGATCGTATCCATTTATGCGCCCTCCTTCCCGCCGCCCGGGCCGCGCAGCGCGCGTTTTTTGCCGGCGCGGCCGATCAGGTCGCGCACCAGAAGCGAAAACGCGCTGAAGTAGATGACCATCGCGATGATGATGTCGATGACCTCCTGCATGAACTTGAGGCTCTGCAGGTAGGACCCGCCCACCGAGATGTAGGCGACGAACAGCGCCGAGAAGATGATGCCGATCGGGTTTGAAAGACCCAAGAGCGCCACCGGGATGCCGTTGAAGCCTTGCGCCGAAAGCACTTCCTCCACGTGGATGTGCATGCCGCTGGACGGCGCCAAGTACATCAGCGCCCCCGCCGTGCCCGCGAGCGCCCCCGCCAGCACCATTGAGAGCACGATCGTGCGCTTTTCGCTGACCCCGGCATAGCGGGCGGCGTTTTTGTTGAAGCCGCAGGCGCGCAGCTCGTAGCCGAAGGTGGTCTTGTTGAGCAGGATGTACATAACGACGGCCAGCACGATCGCGACCAGAATGCCCGCGTTAACGCTGGACACGTCCACGTACTTGCCGGTCAGGTTGTAAAAAACCTTGTCCAGTCCGCCCTTGGGGATGACGGCCCCCGCCAGCACGTTCTTGGTCTGGTTTTTGGTGGAGTCGAAGATTTGCGAGCCCCGGACCAAAAAGTTGATGCCGTACATGCCGATGTAGTTCATCATGATCGACGAGATGACCTCGTTGACGTTGAGCATCGCCTTGAAAAACCCGGGTACCAGCCCCCAGATGCCGCCGGCCAGCATGCCCATGAGAAGCCCTACGATCCAGTGGAGCCCGCCCGGCAGGAACGACCAGGTGCAGCCCACCCACACCGACACCGCGCCGCCCACCATGAGCTGGCCCGGCGCTCCGATGTTGAACAGACCCGTCTTGAACGCGAAACCCACCGAAAGGCCGGTCATGATCAGCGGCGTCGCCAGGTACAACACCTGGCCCAGGCCCTTCATGCCGTTGTTGAAGCCGCCCTTCAGAATGATCCAGAGGCCCTGGAGGGCGCTGTCGGGCTTTGTGATCAAAAGAATCACGAACCCGGCCAAAAGGCCCGCCAGGATGGCGATCAGCGAGGCCGACGCATTTCTCAGGCCCTGCTTTTTCATGAGGCGCTCCCCCTTTTCGAACCGGCCATGTACAGGCCGATTTCCTGGATGGACGCTGCCTCGGGATCAAGCCCCGCCACGATCCGGCCCTCGAAGATCACGAAGATTTCATCGGAGAGCGACTTGACCTCGTCCAACTCCAGCGAGATCAGTAGCACCGCGCAGCCCCGGTCACGGGCCAAAACCAGTTGCTTGTGGATGTATTCGATCGCGCCCACGTCCAGGCCCCTGGTTGGCTGCACCGCGATCAGAAGGTCGGGCTCAAGGCTGATCTCCCGGGCGACGATGGCCTTTTGCTGGTTGCCGCCCGACATGCTGCGGGCGATGGTTGCACCGCCCTGGCCGGATCGAATGTCGAAGGCCTCGATCAGCGAGCTTGCGTGTTTTTCCACCGCGCCGAAGCGGATGAACCCGTGATTCTGGTACTCGCTCGTCTGGTAGCTCTTGAGCACCAGGTTCTCGGACAGCGTAAAGTCCAGAACCAGGCCGTGCTTGTGCCGGTCCTCCGGAATGTGGGACATTTTCATGTCGTTTCGGCGGCGGATGGGCGCATGGGCGATGTCCGTACCGTGCAGAAGAATGCGCCCGGAATCGGTCGGGGCAAGGCCCGAGATCGCGTAGACCAGCTCGCTCTGGCCGTTGCCGTCGATGCCGGCGATGGTCACGATCTCGCCCCGGCGGACGGAGAAGCTCACGTCGTCGAGGAGAAGCTTGTGGTGGCTCCGGGAGCGCATCGACACGTGCTCCAGGGTCAAAACCGCCTCGCCCGGCGTCGCCTTCTCCTTCTCGATGGAGAAGTTGACCTTGCGGCCCACCATCATCTCGGAGAGTTCCTCCTTGGTGACTTTGGGCACGTCCACCGTGCCGATGTACTTGCCCTTTCGCAGCACCGTGCAGCGGTCGGCCAGTTCCTTGATCTCCGCCAGCTTGTGGGAGATGAACAGGATCGACTTGCCCTCCGCCGCCAGCCCCCGCATGATGTGCATCAGTTCCTCGATCTCCTGCGGCGTCAGGACCGCCGTCGGCTCGTCGAAGATCAGCACCTCGTTGTCGCGGTAGAGCATCTTGAGAATCTCGACGCGCTGCTGCATGCCGACGGTGGTGTCCTCGATCTTCGCGTCCGGGTCGATCATGAGGCCGTAGCGCTCGGAGAGCTCTACCACCTTACGCCGGGCTTCGTCCATCTTGAGCACGCCGCGCTTGACCGTCTCCACGCCCAGGATGATGTTCTCCAGCACCGTCATGTTGTGCACGAGCTTGAAGTGCTGGTGCACCATGCCGATGCCGGCCTGGTTGGCGTCGTTGGGGTTGCGGATCAGGATGAGCTTCCCGTTTTTCCGGATCTCGCCCGCGTCCGGCTGGTACAGGCCGAACAATACGCTCATCAGCGTCGACTTGCCCGCGCCGTTTTCACCCAGCAGCGCATGGATCTCGCCCCGGACCAGCCGAAGCGTGATGTCGTCGTTGGCGCGTATGCCGGGGAAGTCCTTGGTGATGCCGATCATTTCGATGACATAATCCAAGACAATCACTCCACTGGCAGCGATCGCTGCGTCAAAATTCAAACGCAGGGGCAGATTCGAGAATCTGCCCCTGCCTACCGTAAGCGTCTATTACCCGATCAGATTGACCTTGACGATTTCGGGCTTGAGGTCCACCGGGCTCTCGACGACGTCCTTCTGCGGGACGACTTCGGCCTTGGCCAGCTTGGCAAAGATGGCGTCGTAGTCGGCCTGGGTGAACTTGGTGAACTTGGAGGTCGCCATCGGCAGCTGCACGCCGTTCTTGTCCGCGCCCAGCACCCACGCCTCGCCGCCCGGGAACTTGCCATCGTAATAGGCGGTCAGCGCCTGCTCAACGGCCGCGCCCAGGCCCTTCATGGCAGAAGTGATGACCGTCGCGGACTCGCTGCTCTGGTCGACGTCAACGCCGATGACCTTGCCGCCGGCCGCTTCCGCCGCCGCCATGACACTGTTGCCCACCGCGCCGCCGCAGGCGAAGATCACCTGGACGCCGTCATTGTACCAGGAAGAGGCCATGGCCTGCGCCTCGGGCGTGGCTGCGAAGCCGCCGGTGTAGTTGTAGTTGAGGGTGACGTCCGTCAGGCCCAGTTCCTTGGCCGCGTAGTCCGCGCCCTGCACGAAGCCGTAGCCGTAGCGCACGACCGCCGGAACCGCCATGCCGCCCATGAAGCCCAGCTTGGTGTAGCCGTCCTTGACGGCCGCGTAGCCGGCCAGGAAGCCCGACTGCTCCTCGGCGAACACGATGCCCACCGCGTTCTTCTCGGTGCGGTACTCAGAGTAGTCCGCGTTGTGCGGGTTGCCGTCGATCAGGACGAAGTTGACGTCCGGATACTTGTCCTGCGCGATGAAGATCGGCTCCTCGAACAGGTAGCCGGGGGTCACGATGACCTTCGCGCCGTCGGCGATGGCCTGGTCGATGCGCTCCACGTAGATTTCCGTGGACTGCGCGGACGGCTGATAATAGTTGTAGGTCTTGCCGTTGGCTTCCGCGTAGGCCTTGATGGCTTCCCAGGTGCCCTGGTTGAAGGACTTGTCATCGATGGTGCCGATGTCGGTGATCATGCCAATCTCATAGGTCTCGGCGAGCGCGGTTGCGCATACGCCCAGGCTGAGAACCAGCGCCAAAATCAAGGATACGAGTTTCTTCATAGCGGCTGCCCTCCTGAAATATATGTTGCCCGCTTTGCGGGCCGGGATATATACATTATACCAGATGCGTTCCCAATAGGGAAGTGCCGTTATATACAAATTTGCAGAAGAACGGGTGCGCGCAAAGCGGCGAAACCGGCGCTGCGCGGCCCTGTTCGGCACGGGAGATCGTGACCACAGGCGCATTCTCCGGGTTTGACAGAAAAGCCGGCTGGGTATATGATGGACGTGCCGAAAAAATGAAAAGGGGCGAAACGAGCCGATGAAAAAAGTAGTATCACTTTTGGTCGCGGTTTTTTTGATTGTGTCCGGGCTTCAGGTTGCGCTGGCGGAAAGTGCGCCGCAGCCGGTGCGGGTGGCTTCGCTGAAAGGGCCGACCTCGATGGGTCTGGTGAAACTGATGCAGGACGATCAGGAAATCAAGGCGTACAGTTTCACCGTCGCGGGCACCGCGGATGAAATCGTTCCGCTGATCGCCAAGGGCGAACTGGACATCGCGCTGATTCCCTGCAACCTGGCCAGCGTCCTGTGGAACAAGCTCAAGGGCGGCGTAGAGATCGCTGCGGTCAACACGCTGGGCGTTCTGTACGTGGTGGAGGCGGGCGATACAGTGCATTCCGTCGCCGACCTCAAGGGCAAGGCGCTCTACTCCACCGGCAAGGGCACCACGCCGGAGTATGCGCTGAACCACGTATTGAAGTTGAACGGCCTGGATCCCGCCAAGGATCTGACCATTGAATACAAGTCCGAGTCCACTGAGGTGGCGGCGGCGCTTTCAAGCGGCGCGGCGAGCCTTGCGATGCTGCCGCAGCCCTACGTGACCGCGGTGATGGCGCAGAACCCGAACCTGCGCGTGGCGCTGAGCCTGACGGACGAGTGGAGCAAGGCCGACCCGGCCAGCCAGCTGGTCACCGGCGTCGTGGCGGTGCGCAAGGCGTTCGCCGACGAGCATCCGGACCTTCTTAAGGCCTTTATGGAGGGCTATAAAGCCTCCCAGGAGTATGTCAACGAAAATCCTGACGAGGCGGGCCAATGGATCGCGGACCTGGGCATCGTGGCCAAGGCGGGCCTTGCGGCCAAGGCGATCCCCGCCTGCAACATCGTGTGCATCACCGGGGACGAGATGAAGGCCGCCGTCTCC
>JAEVZE010000492.1 GCA_023392395.1 Bacillota bacterium | reverse complement strand
CATACAAGCATTGAAAAACCACGATGGTTTTTCAATGCAAAGGGAAAAGCTCTGCGCGCGCCTGAAATTCTCTGGAATTTCCGGGCGGCTCACTGACTTAAGGTATTGTTTTCCTGACCAGTGTGCGCACTGGTCAGGAAAACACGTTCCCGGCGCGCAGGTCGCCGGGAACGAATGGGTAGAACGACCGGGCAGGCGACGACCAGCCCCATCCTTAAAGGCGGCTGGGGAATTTTGCATAATTATCGTTGAAACGGCCGTTCCCGCGGTTTATAATGATGCCGGGAGGCGATGGAATGAAGGTTCTACTGACCGGCGGAGCCGGGTACATCGGCGCGCACACCTGCGTGGAGCTGATCGAGGCTGGCCACGAGGCCGTTGTGGTGGATAACTACGTCAACAGCTGCCAGGAGGCGATGGCCCGCGTCAAGGCGCTGACCAAGGCGGACTTCCCGGTGTACGATGCGGATCTGTGCGACAAGGCCGCGCTTCAGCGTATCTTTTCAGAGCAGAAGATCGACGCGGTGATTCACTTCGCGGGGCTCAAGGCGGTCGGCGAATCGGTCGCCAAGCCCTTGGCTTACTTCCGCAACAATCTGGATGCCACACTGACGCTTCTTGAAGTCATGAACGATTTCGGCGTCAAGAAACTGGTGTTCAGTTCGTCGGCCACGGTCTACACCGCGCCGGACGAGGTGCGCGCGCTGAACGAGGACGCGCTCACCGGCGGCTGTTCGAATCCCTATGGCTGGACCAAGTATATGATCGAGCAGATCTTAAGCAGCCTCGCCGTCTCCGACAGCGAGTGGTCGATCATCTTGCTGCGCTATTTCAACCCCGTCGGCGCCCACGAGAGCGGGCGGATCGGCGAGGACCCCAACGGCATCCCCAACAACCTGATCCCCAGGGTCATGCAGGCGCTGACCGGCAAGATCTCCGGCGGCATCACCGTCTTCGGGCGCGACTGGCCGACCGCGGACGGCACCTGCATCCGCGACTACATCCATGTCGTGGATCTGGCCAAGGGGCACCTTTCCGCAATCAAGTATGTGGAAAAGATGCACGGCTCGGAGGCGATCAACCTGGGTACCGGCGAGGGATACAGCGTACTGCAGATTCTGGACGCCTTCTCCCGCGCCAACGGCATTCCGCTGGACTACGCCTTTGGTCCGCGCCGTCCCGGCGACGTGGCGGGCTTCTATGCCGACCCCTCCAAGGCCGAAAGGCTGCTGGGCTGGCGCGCGGAGAAATCTCTTGAGGAGATGTGCCGCGACTCCTGGCGCTGGCAGACCATGAATCCGAACGGGTACAGCGCGTGAAAAAACTGATCCTGTGGGCGGTCTCGCTGATGTTGCTTTCAGGCTGCGCCGCCGCGCCCGCGGAGGAAGCGCGCATCCTATTCATTGATGTCGGCAAGGGCGACGCGGCGCTGGTCATGGCGGACAGCCGAAATTACCTGGTCGACGCCGGGCCGAAGGACGCCTGGGGCCGGGTGGCCGCGGCGCTGGCCTTTTACGGCGTCCAAAAGCTGGATGGCGTGTTTTTGACCCACGCCGACAAGGATCATTCCGGCGGACTGAAGGAGCTTGCGAGGAGCGACATTACGGTTTCCGCCTGGTATGCCTCCGATCTATACGTGGACGATGGCGAGGAAGGGCATCCGGCAGCCGAGGCCGCGCAGATACGCGCCCAGCAGCCGGTGTACCTGTCGGCGGGGGAGACGGTCGGGCCGTTCACCGTGCTGGGGCCAAGGACGCGCGACAAGGACGATGACAACAACTCGCTGATCCTGATGCTGGAGACCTCCTCGGGGCGGGCGCTCCTGACCGGCGACATGAAGTTCGACGAGGAAGAGGAGTTGCTAACCAGCGGCCGTTCCTTGCGGTGCGACCTGATCAAGATCGCCCACCACGGCAACAGCGACGCCACCAGCGATTCCTTGATCGACGCGGCATCGCCCCGCGCCGCGGTAGTCTCCACCGATTCCAAAGAGCGTCCCGAGCTGCCTGACCCGCGCGTTGTGAAACTGCTGGAAAACCGGGGCATTCCGCTGTACTCCACCTGGAACTCGGGCGGCGGCGTGCTGGTGACGCTGGGCGGCAAAAGCACCATTGCGGAGAACGTGTCCATCCCCGGCGTGTCGGAATAGGCCGTCGCGCCTTGTCCCATCACGCGCGTCCAGGTTCATGTTCCCATTAAATTTGTGTCGAGATACGCGCGCCACTGGAAATATGCGCCCAAATGTTATATAATGTGCGCATATAGAGAACAAGGGGTGTGGAGCATGGCGAACTTTGATCAAGGCGACGTTGCAAAGAACCGAGTGCTTGGCGGCCTGGGATACCTGATCTTCTTCCTGCCGTTCATTACCTGCCCTGATTCCCGTTTTGGCAAGTTCTGCGCAAATCAAGGCCTGCTTTTGTGGATCGCCGGATTCGCCATCTGGATTGTCTTTGGGCTGCTGGAATGGATCCTCGGCTGGATCCCGATTGTCGGCTGGCTGGTATACATCGCGCACGCGCTGTGTAACATCGCCGTCGCCGTCATCGGACTGTACTATACGTATCTTGCCGCATCCAAGGGCGACGCGCGCGAAATCCCCTTCATCGGCAGTTATCAGATCATCAAGTAACATCAAGGCATCAAAAAGGCCGCTTCGTGAAGAAGCGGCTTTTGCATACCCTTAAGGTGGGAGCGGCTACAGCCTAAGAGCACCCCAGCGGTCGATGATTTCATCTAGGCCCGCTCCGTCCACCAGGGCAACGCCCGTGTACACCTCAAGCGCCGCGTCTAGCACCTTGGCATCCTCCGCCCGGAAGGCGAGGGGGGCCTTTGTCATGGTCTGGGCCGCTTCAGACGTTGCGCGCGCCTCCTCGGGGGAAAAGCCCGTCAGGTCGATCATCGGCACAGTGCCCGGCTCCAGGTCGTACAGGTCCTCGGGGTCAGAGATCTCCTCAAGCGCTTCCCTTGCTTCCGAAAGTGGCAGAAAAACGCGGCTGGAGCAGATGCGCACGACGCCGTCCCATGTGGATTCCGGCGAAAGCGCGCCATCGACGAGCGTCCGCATTTTTGCGATGTGCTCCGGCGTGGTGCCGCAGCAGCCGCCGATGGCGGAAGCGCCTGCGGCCAGGATCTCCGCCATGAACGGGGCCATCGTGTCGGGTCCGAAGGGGAACACCGCCCGGCCATTGGGACCCACGGACGGAAGCCCCGCGTTGGGCTGCACCACCACCGGGATCGGCGAAACGGCGCGCATCGCCTTGAGGGGTTTCAGCATCTGCTGCGGCCCGCCGGAGCAGTTGATGCCCGCCGCCACCGCGTTCAGCGCTTGCGCGATCAGCGCCGCGCATTCGGGCGCGCCGCCGGTCAGCGTGCGGGCGTTCCCGGAATAGGTGGAGGACGCCACCACCGGAAGGCCCGTCTCCCGGGCGGCGATCAGCGCGCAGCGCATTTCAGCCAGGTCCGTCTGTGTCTCGATGACGATCAGGTCCGCGCCTGCATCCGCGCCCGCGCGGCAAAACGCCCGGAGCGAGGCCATCATCTGGTCAAAGCTTACATCGCCCACCGGCGCAAGGAATCGCCCGACGGGGCCCAGATCCAGTGCCACGAAGGGCGCACCGGACGCCTTCGCGTTTTTAACCGCCGCCGCCGCGATCTCCGCCGACTTCGCCTCGAAGCCCGCCCGCTCCAATTTGATGGAAGTCGCGCCGAAGGTATTGGTCAGAATCACCTCGGCCCCCGCCTTGACGTAGGCTTCATGGATGCCCTTAATGAGCTCCGGCCGGGTGACGCTCAGAAGGTCCGGGCACTCGGTTTCGACGCCCATCTGGCCCAATAAAGCGCCCATACTGCCATCAAACAGCACGGCCCGCTTCCTCAGCGCCTGCCTGAAATCTTCCATAACTAAGCCCTCCGATTGACATTCAACCAAATTATAACACGCGAAATCTTACTCCTCAAGTTCATTTTACGTTTAGCCATTGCATCGGAACGTCAGTTGTGGTAAAATTATTTGGCTATGGCCGCCCTGGGCGGTGAGATTGGGGAGGACTAACTGTTATGAGCAGCAAAATGGAGAAAATTTCGTCCAATCAGGTCAAGCTTGATTTTAGTGTTGAACCTGAGATCTTTGAAAAGGGTATGGAGAGCGCCTACCACAAGGTGGTCAAGCGCATCAATATCCCCGGCTTCCGAAAGGGCCACGCACCCCGAAAGGTGATCGAATTGCACTATGGCGAATCGATCTTCTATGAGGACGCTTTTGACGCGATTTTCCCGGAAATCTACGACGGCGCGGTGCGCGAGCACGGTCTGACGCCGGTGGATCAGCCCAAGGTTGACGTGGAGGAGATCGGAAAAGGCAAGGCGCTGACCTTCTCCGCCACCGTCTACGTGCGGCCTGAGGTCATCTTGGGCGAATACAAGGGCGTTCAGGCGGCGAAAGCCGGTGTGGACGTCACCGAAGACGACGTGAACGCAGAACTTGAGCGCGCCCGCGAGCGCGTCGCCCGCTACATCGACGTGGCCGACCGCCCGGTCAAGCTGGACGATCAGGTCAACATCGACTACAAGGGCTTTGTGGACGGCGAGCAGTTCGAAGGCGGCTCCGCCGACGGACACCTTCTGACCATCGGCTCCGGCAGCTTCATCCCCGGCTTTGAAGAGGGCCTGATCGGCGCTTCCGCGGGCGATGAAGTGGACGTGCACGTGACCTTCCCGGAGGAATATCATGCAGAGGCGCTGAAAGGCAAACCCGCCGTGTTCCACACCAAGGTCAACGCCATCCAGCAAAAGGAACTGCCGGCGCTGGACGACGAGTTCGCAAAGGACGTGTCCGAATTTGACACTCTGGCCGCCTACAAGGACGACGTCAAGGCCAAGCTGGTCAAGCGCGCCGAAGAGCGAGCCGACGCCGAGTTTGAAAACGAGGTTGTCGAGGCGGTGGTGGAAAACGCGGAAGTGGATATCCCCGAACCCATGGTCCAGAACCAGATCGACGCCATGCTGCGCGATATGGAGCTACGCATGATGTATCAGGGCATGCGGATGGACGACTTCCTAAAGTACACCGGCCAGACCATCGAGTCGATGCGCGATTCCCAGCATGACGATGCGCTCCGCCGCGTCAAGACCCAGATGGTGCTGGAAGCCGTGCGCAAGGCCGAAAACATCGAAGCAACGGACGAAGACGTGAAGGTGCAGATCGAAAAGTTCGCGCCGCAGTCCGGCAAGAGCGCCGAGGACTTCGAGAAGACGCTTTCGGAAGATGACCGCAAATACTTCGCCAACATCGCCGCGATGGAAAAAACCATTGAGCTTTTGAAAAGCGAAGCGGTCGGCGATTGACTTTAGGCTCCCGCGGGTATAATGCTCCGAGGAGACCCCACTCAGGAATCAAGGGCGGCTCAGCCGCACAGGAGGTGCCACGCATATGAACCTTATCCCTTATGTTGTCGAGCAAACCAACCGAGGAGAACGCTCCTATGACATTTACTCAAGGTTACTCAAGGATCGCATCGTGTTTCTCGGAGGCGAAGTCGACGACGACACTGCCAACATCGTCGTGGCACAGATGCTGTTCCTGGAGATGGAAGACCCGGACGCCGACATCATGCTGTACATCAACAGCCCCGGTGGTTCAGTAACCGCGGGGCTTGCCATCTACGATACCATGAAGTACCTAAAGTGCGAAGTGTCCACCCTGTGCGTTGGCATGGCCGCATCGATGGGCGCGTTCCTGCTGGCGGCGGGCGCGAAAGGCAAGCGCAAGGCGCTGCCCAACGCCGAGATCATGATCCACCAGCCCTCGGGCGGCGCGCGCGGTCAGGCGACCGATATTCAGATCCACGCCGAGCAGATCCTGCGCATCAAGAAAAAGCTCAACGAGGAACTGGCCAAGAATACCGGCAAGCCCCTCGAGCAGATCGAAAAGGATGTCGAGCGCGATTTCTTCCTCACCGCTCAAGATGCGAAGGAATACGGTTTGATTGACGAGATCTTCGCACCGAGGCGCTAAAGACACGCACTACCAGGCGCAAGGCGCCTCTAAAGGAGTTCTTCATGGCAAAACAGGATGATTTTCTGAACAACAAGACCGTCAAGTGTTCGTTCTGCGGCAAGACGCACGAACAGGTGCGGCGCATTGTCGCAGGCCCGGGCGTGTATATCTGCGACGAGTGCGTGCTCCTATGCCAGGAGATTGTGGCCGACGACGTTGACATGATCTCCGAGCGCGGCGCGATGACGCTCAAGAAGCCCTCCGAGATCAAGGAGGTGCTCGATCAGTACGTGATCGGGCAGGACTACGCCAAGAAGGCGCTGTCCGTCGCGGTCTACAACCACTACAAGCGCATTGCCCACCCCGCCCGCAAGGGCGACGTGGAGCTGCAGAAGTCTAATGTCGTAATGATGGGCCCTACCGGCTGCGGCAAGACCTATCTTGCCCAGACGCTGGCCAAGATCCTGAACGTCCCCTTCGCCATCGGCGACGCCACCAGCCTGACCGAGGCCGGTTACGTGGGCGAGGATGTGGAGAACATCCTGCTCAGGCTGATCCAGAACGCGGACTACGACATCGAACTGGCGCAGCGCGACATCATCTATATCGATGAAATCGACAAGATCGCAAGGAAGAGCGAGAACCCCTCCATCACCCGCGACGTGAGCGGCGAGGGCGTACAGCAGGCGCTACTCAAGATTCTGGAAGGCACGGTGGCCAGCGTTCCGCCGCAGGGCGGCCGCAAGCACCCGCACCAGGATTTCCTGCAGATCGACACCACCAACATCCTGTTCATCTGCGGCGGCGCGTTTGACGGCCTGGACAAGATTGTTGCCAACCGCATCGGCAAAAAGGTGATGGGGTTTGGCGCGGAAATCCAGAGCAAGTCCAATGAAAACAGCGACGAAGTGCTGGTACAGGTGCGGCCTGAGGACCTGATCAAGTTCGGTCTGATTCCCGAGTTCGTCGGCCGACTCCCGGTTGTGGTCACGCTGTCGCAGCTGGATGAGCAGGCACTGGTCAAGATCCTCACCGAACCTCGGAACGCGCTGGTCAAGCAGTATCAGCGGCTTCTGGAGATGGACGGCGTGGAGCTGACGTTCACCGACGAGGCGCTTCGCGCCATCGCGGAACTGGCGCTCAAGCGCAAGAGCGGCGCGCGCGGCCTGCGCGCGATCATCGAGGGCGTGATGCTGGTCACCATGTACGTCCTGCGCTCGAAGGATGCCGTGCGCAAGTGCATCATCACCGAGGACGCGGTGCGAAAAGGCGGCAGCCCCGATTTGATCGAGGGCGAACCGGCGGCAGCGCCGCAAAAGCGGCGGCAGTTCCAGACCAGCCCCAAGGCTGCCCGGACGGAGCCGAACGTGTCCTGAAGCAAAGCTCAACCTTTTGTCGTTCCCGGCGCCTTACGCGCCGGGAACGTGTTTCATCGGGAATTCGTTCTCAACAGAAAGTTGAAAACAGATTTTCTGATGTTTGGTTTCCAGCATCCCTTCCCATACTAAGCGCGGGAGGGGATGCTTTTTGGTTTCCGTCGTGCTGCTGATCATTCAAATGACCGTTACGATCATCGTCGGGGTATATTTCTATCGCCAGTTGAAGGGCCAGCCAAGGTCCGACGGCAGCGCGCCGCGCTCTACCGTGGGGCACCGGGAGATGGACAAGCTGGGGCGGCTCAGGCGCATAAGCCTCACGCAGCCGCTGTCCGAGCAGGTCAGGCCCCGGGATTTTTCCGACATCATCGGCCAGGAGGAAGGCATCCGCGCACTGAAGGCGGTCTTATGTTCGCCCAACCCGCAGCATGTGATCATCTACGGCCCGCCTGGCATTGGCAAGACCTGCGCCGCACGGCTGGTGCTGGAAGAGGCTCGAAGGACCGAGGGTACGCCGTTTCTACCGGACGCGCCGTTCATCGAGATGGACGCCACCTGCGTGCGCTTTGACGAGCGCGCCATCGCGGACCCGCTGATTGGTAGCGTACACGACCCGATCTATCAAGGTGCGGGGCAACTGGGCATCAACGGCGTGCCGCAGCCCAAGGAGGGCGCGGTCACCCGGGCCCACGGCGGCGTGCTGTTTCTGGACGAGATTGGCGAACTGCACCCGGTGCAGATGAATAAGCTGCTGAAAGTGTTGGAGGACCGGCTGGTCCGGTTCGAGTCGGCCTACTACAATCCGGACGACCGGGGCACCCCCCGCTACATCCACGAGATCTTCAAGTCCGGCCTGCCCGCCGACTTCCGGCTGGTGGGGGCGACCACCCGCTCGCCGGAGGACCTGCCGGCCGCGCTGCGCTCCCGCTGCATGGAGGTGTTCTTCAGACCTCTTGAGCGCGAAGAGCTGGCGCTTATCGCCACCGGCGCGGCCAAGAAGACCGGCTTTGCGCTCAAGGACGAGGATGCGAAACTGGTGGGGCAGTACGCGGCCAGCGGGCGTGACGCAGTCAACATCATCCAGATGGCCTCCGGCGTCGCCCGGCAGGACGGTCGGCACGCTGTCGAGCGCCGCGACATCGAATGGGTGGCGGAGAGCGGACATTACACTCCCCACATCGAACCGCGTACCCACAAGGAGCCCGCGCCCGGCCTGGTGAACGGCCTGGCGGTGTACGGCTCGCATCAGGGCGCTGTAATGGAGATTGAGGCCATCGCGGTGCCCGGCAGCGGACGGGTCAATGTGACCGGCATCGTCGAGGAGGAGGATATCGGCGACGGGCGGGGCCGCACCATGCGCAGGCGGTCCATGGCCCGCGCCGCCGCGGAGAACGCGATGACCTGCCTGCGCGCCCGGGGTATGCCCGTGGACCAGTACGACGTACACCTCAACTTCCCAGGCGGCGTGCCGGTGGACGGGCCGTCGGCAGGCGTTGCGATGGCGGTGGCGGTTGCGTCGGCCATCGAAGGTGCGCCGGTGGCCTGCGACGTGGCACTGACCGGCGAATTGTCGGTGTACGGAAAGGCGCTGCCAGTAGGCGGCGTGCCGCAGAAGATCGACGCGGCCGCAAAGGCCGGCTTGAAACGAGTGCTGATCCCGGAGGAGAACTTCCAG
>JAEVZE010000411.1 GCA_023392395.1 Bacillota bacterium | reverse complement strand
CCCGGCGGCTGTGGAAGCGGCGGCTTGGCAGCTGCCGCCTGGACACTCTGGAGCGGGAGATCTTGCGAAGAGGCCGCACGGGGGACCTTCCGGGCAGCGAGGCGCCCAGGCGCTTCTTTGAGGCGATGAAGACGGGGGATTATGCGCCGCTGGACGCGGTGCTGGACCATAACCGGTTGGACGTGATCGCGCTCATGTCCCTGCTCTGCGCGCTGGGAGAGGCCTACCGGGAGCCGGGCCTTCTGACCGAGGCGGCGGACCTGTATTCGATGGGCCGCGTATTGGAAAAGCGCGGCGAAGACGAAGACGCGAGGCACTGCTATGTGGCCGCCGCAAAGCCCGCGTCGCTTTTGACCCTCGCCGCGCTGCGGGGTGAAAAGTACCAGGCGGAAGCCAACCGGGCGTTTTCGATCATGCTCCGGCGCGCCGGGGAGTGGGCGAGGGCGGAGCGCGTGTGGCTGGAGATGCTCAAGCGCAAGCAACTGGGTGCGTGGCCGCTGATCGAACTGGCCAAGTATTACGAGCACCGCGCGGGAAGGCTTTCCGACGCGCTCCAAATGACCGAAACCGCAATCGTGGTCGCGGATATAGAAACCCGTGAAGCACTTTCTCGCCGCAAACAGCGGCTTGAGCGTAAACTGGAGGGAAACGAATGAACATCATGGCGGAATTCCTGGGCCGGAAGGCCTACAACACCCATCTGAAGGGCAACGCCTATCTGGACAAAAAGATGTTCAAGGAGGCGGAGGAAAAACACAAGGAGGCTCTCGAGGCCTACGCAAAGGCCGAGGAGGCGGGGGATGAGAACCCCAAGCACCTGATGGCCTATGGGGTGCTCCTGATGCGCAAGTGCCAGTATGAAAAGGCGCGGGCGATGATGCTCAGGGTGGAGAAAACGCCTGGTCTGGGGCGGGACATGAAAAAGCAGCTTCGGCTCAACTACGCGGTGTGCGTGTGGAAGATGGGCCAGCTGGACCGCGCCATTGAGCTGATGAAACAGGCTTCTACGGACGGCTCGAACTCGATGATCTATGGGTCTTTGGGCTACATGCTGATTGAAAAGGCGCGTCAAACCGGCGATTTTACCGAGGCCATCGAATTCAATCAGAAAGCCCTGGAGTATGACGACGAGGATGCGGTGGTGCTGGACAACATGGGCCAGATGAATCTTGCCATGGGCAAGCGGGAGGAGGCGTTTGATTTCTTCAAGCGCGCCCACGAGCGCAAGCCTACGCAGGTGGATACGCTGTACTATCTGGCCAAGCTCTATGCCGAGGATGGCGAGAAAGCCGCCGCCGTCAAGATGCTGGAACGCGCGCTGTCCCAGACCTATTCCGCGCTGTGTACCACCACCCGTGAGCAGGCGCAGGCGCTGCTGGACGAAATTCAAAGGAAGTAACCTTCGCTTTTCGGGACGCGTACGCTATACCGCGTGCGGCAGCGCCCGGACGCTACACAAACGGCTCACTTCGCGATCAGCCCTCCGCCCGGAAGAAAAACGGCTCAAGGAGGATGCGGATGATGGGTGTTGAGTATCTCGAAAATGCCTTGACGGCCGAAACGCTTGTCGGGCTGAGAGAGCAGGCTGGATGGAGTCACACCCAGATCGCTCAGGCGGAAAAGGCCCTCCGGAACACGATCTTCTCGGTTGCGGCTTCTTCGGATGGACAGATCGTCGGAATGGGGCGGCTCGTCGGAGACGGCGCGATGATCTGGTACATTCAGGATGTGATCGTTGTGCCGGAATACCGGCACGGCGGCGTCGGGACCGCGATTGTCCGCAGGTTGATGGATTACGCCATAAGGGAAAGCATGCCCGGAACCAATGTGGCAATCGGCCTTATGTCGGCAAAAGGTAAGGAAGCATTTTATCGGAAGTTGGGGTTTTACGAGCGCCCGAACGACCATGAAGGCGCCGGCATGATGATCAGAGTCAAGGTATAAGCCGGACACGAAAAAGCCCTGCGGCATTTGCCGCGGGGCTTCAGATCATCAATAAAGTCTCAAGGGGCTATCATTGATTCCGGCGACCAGCGCGCCGGAATCGTGTTTCTTCCATCAGTACGAAAACTGGAGGAAGAAACATTACCCCCAGTCAGTGCGCCTCCCGGAAATTCCGAAGAAATTCTGGCGCACGCAGTTCCTTTCCTTTGCATCGACAAAACCACAGGTTTTGTCGATGCTTTAAAGCCCCGCGGCAAATGCCGCGGGGCTTTGGTTTGTGGTCCTTTAGTCCAGAATGAGGCACTTGCCGGTCATCTCGGCAGGCTGCGGGACGCCCATCATGTGCAGCAGCGTCGGCGACAGATCGCACAGCCGCCCGCCGGTGGCGAGGGCGTGCTTGGGGTGCGCCGGGTCGATCACCAAGAGGGGCACGGGGTTTGTGGTGTGAGCGGTGAAGGGTTCGCAGGTCACCGGGTCCACCATCTGGTCGGCGTTGCCGTGGTCCGCGGTGACCAGGGCCTTGCCGCCCATCTGCAGTACCGCGTCCACCACCTTGCCCACGCATTCGTCTACCGTGCGCACGGCCTTGATCGCGGCTTCCATGATGCCGGTGTGGCCCACCATGTCGCAGTTGGCAAAGTTGAGCACCATCAGGTCATATTTGCCAGACAGCACGCGCTTTACGGCTTCCTCGGTGACTTCATAGGCGCTCATCTCGGGCTTCAGGTCGTAGGTGGCGACCTTGGGCGACGGGATCAGCGCGCGGTCCTCGCCGGGGTTGGGCGCTTCCACGCCGCCGTTGAAGAAGAAGGTGACGTGGGCGTACTTTTCGGTTTCGGCGATGCGCAATTGCGTCTTGCCCAGATTGGCCAGGTATTCGCCCATGGTGTTTTTGAGGCCGTCCGGGCGGAAAGCGATGTCCAGGTTGGTGAACGTCGCGTCGTACTGGGTCATCGACACGAAGTGCACCGGCTTGTAGCCGCCGACGCGCTCAAAATCCTTGAAGCCGGGCTCGATCAGCGCGCGGGTCAGCTCGCGGGTACGGTCGGGTCGGAAGTTGAAGAAGATGACCGAATCGCCCGCCTCGATGGTGGCGACCGGCTTTCCGTTTTTCATGACCACGGTGGGCTTGACGAATTCGTCGGTCACATCGTCGTCGTAGGACTTCTGCATGGCCTCGGCGGCGCTGATTGCGGTGTGTCCGACGCCCATCAGGGCATCATAGCCCTTCTGCACGCGGTCCCAGCGCTTGTCGCGGTCCATCGACCAGTAGCGTCCCGCGACCGTCGCGATCTTGCCGCAGCCGATCTCGGCCATCTTGTCCTCAAGCGTCAGGATGTAGTCCTTGCCGCTGGAGGGGGGCACATCGCGGCCGTCCATCAGGCAGTGGACGAAGGCCTTGTCGGCCATGCCGTGGCGCTTTGTGAGATCAAGCAGCGCGTACAGGTGCTCCAAGTGGCTGTGGACGCCGCCGTCGGAGCACAGGCCGATGAAGTGCACCTTGCCGCCGTTAGCCTTCGCCGCCTCGATCGCGCCGTTGAGCGCCGGGTTTTCAAAGAAGTCGCCGTCCTGGATGGACTTGGTGATGCGGGTCAGTTCCTGATACACAACGCGGCCCGCGCCGATGTTCAGGTGGCCCACTTCGCTGTTGCCCATCTGCCCGTCCGGAAGGCCCACCGAAAGCCCCGACGCGCCGATCTGCGTCATCGAGTACTTTTCGATCAGCTTGTCAATGGACGGCGTGCCCGCGGCGCAAATTGCGTTGCCTTCACAGACCGGGTTGATGCCGAACCCGTCCATAATGATGAGTGCGGTGATGGCCATTAGAAGTTCACCACCTGGGAGAAGTCCGCAGCCTTGAGGGAGGCGCCGCCGATCAGGCCGCCGTCGATTTCAGGCTGTGCCATCAGGCCCTTGACGTTTCCGGGGTTCATCGATCCGCCGTACTGGATGCGCACCTTGGCGGCGACTTCCTCGCCATAGCGGCCGGCGATGGCCTTGCGGATGACGCCGATGGTCTCGTTGGCCTGCTCGTCGGTGGCGGTGAGGCCGGTGCCGATGGCCCAAACAGGCTCGTAGGCGACGACGACGTTCGCGATCTGCTCCCCGGTCAGGCCGGTCAGCGCCATCAGGGTCTGGTAGGCGACGATGGCGTCGGTGTAGCCGCCTTCGCGCTCGTCCTTCAGTTCGCCAACGCAGATGATCGGGATCAGGCCCGCGGCCACGGCCGCGACAGTGCGCTTGTTGACGGTCTTGTCGGTCTCGCCGAAGTACTGGCGGCGCTCCGAGTGGCCGATGAGGGTGTATTCGCAGCCCGCGGCCTTGAGCATCTCGGCGGAGAGCTCGCCCGTGAAGGCACCTTTGGGTGCGAAGTGCACGTTCTGGGAGCCCAGCTTGATGTTGGTGCCCTTGATGATGGGGGCGACCGCGGCGAAGCACACCGCGGGCGGGCAGACGACGACGTCACACTTGGCGTCCTTGACGAGCGGGATCAGTTCGGTGACCAACTGGGCGGCTTCTTCGGGGGTCTTGTTCATTTTCCAGTTGCCGGCGATGATGGGTTTGCGCATGGGGGTTGCCTCCTTAAAATTTCGGTTGTACGGCGGGGCCCGAAGGCCCCGCCGGCATTGGTGACGCGATTACTTGTCGTTCAGCGCCGCGACGCCGGGCAGTTCCTTGCCCTCCAGGAACTCGAGGGACGCGCCGCCACCGGTGGAGATGTGGCTCATCTTGTCGGCCAGGCCCATCTGGGTGACCGCCGCCGCCGAGTCGCCGCCGCCGATGATGGTGATGGCATCGGAAGCCGCCATCGCTTTGGCGATGGCCAGGGTGCCTTCGGCAAAGTTGGGCATTTCGAACACGCCCATCGGGCCGTTCCAGACCACCGTCTTGGCCTTTGCGATCTCAGCCGCGAACAGCTCGATCGACTTCGGGCCGATGTCCATGCCCTGGAAGCCGTCCGGGATGTCGTAAGAATCGACCAGCTTGATGTTGCAGTCGTTGGAGAAGGCGTCGCCCGCCAGGTTGTCCACCGGCAGGAGCAGTTTCACGCCCTTGGCCTTGGCCTTTTCCAGCAGTTCGTTGGCCAGGCCCAGGCGCTCCTCGTCCAGAAGGCTTCCGCCAATCTTGCCGCCCTGCGCCTTGATGAAGGTGTAGGCCATGCCGCCGCCGATCAGGAGGGAATCAACCTTATCCAGCAGGTTCGTGATGACGCCGATCTTGTCCTTGACCTTCGCGCCGCCCAGGATCGCGACGAAGGGGCGAGCGGGGTTCGAGATCGCGCCGCCCAGGAAGTCCAGTTCTTTGCCGATCAGGAAGCCCGCGACCGCCGGAAGGTAGGCGGCCACGCCCGCGGTGGAGGAGTGCGCGCGGTGCACCGTGCCGAACGCGTCGGACACGTAGATGTCGGCCATCGAAGCAAGCTCTTTGGAGAGTTCGGGGTCGTTCTTTTCTTCGCCCGGCATGAAGCGGACGTTCTCAAGGAGCACCGCTTCGCCCGGCTTGACCGCCGCGGCCAGCGCCTTGGCGTCCGGACCCACGACGTCCTTGGCCAGTTTGACTTCAAAGCCCAGCTTCTGGCTCAGGGAAGCCGCCACCGGCGCCAGCGAGTACTTGGCCTCGAAACCGCCCTTGGGACGGCCCAGGTGTGAGCACAGGATGACCGCGGCGCCATTTTCGAGCAGGTACTGGATCGTGGGCAGCGCGGCATTGATGCGCGTTTCGTCGGTGATGTTGAATTCCGCGTCCAGCGGTACGTTGAAGTCGCAGCGCACCAATACTTTCTTGCCCTTTACATCGATGTCCTTGACCGTCTTCTTGTTCATGGGCCACACTCCTATCCTGATCAGAATATAACAATAAATACGCTGGAATACCAGAGAACAATATACCCTAAAATTGTTAATCTGTCCAGCGCGCAAAAATAGATTGCCCGAATTGCTGCGATTTTAACGTGAAAATGATATAATGAAACGCCTTGGATCATGGGGGTGAAGCGGTGTCCATTATCGAAGTGGAAAACGTTCGCTATCGTTATGGCGAAGACCAGAAAATGGCGGTGGACGGCGTCACGATGTGCGTCGAAAAGGGCGAGTTCGTGGCGGTGCTCGGACACAACGGCAGCGGGAAATCCACGCTGGCGAAATTGATCAACGCGCTGTTTTTGCCGGCGGAAGGCCGCGTCGTAGTGGCGGGGCTGGATACGACGGGGAAAGACAACGCCTGGGAAGTGCGCCGCCACTGCGGCATGGTATTCCAGAACCCAGACAACCAGTTGGTTGCCACCGTGGTCGAAGAAGACGTGGCGTTTGGCCTGGAGAACATCGGCGTGCCGAGCCCGGAGATCCGCACGCGCGTAGACGAGGCGCTGGAGATGGTAGGCATGCTGCAATACGCGCGTCACGCGCCGCACATGCTGTCCGGCGGACAGAAGCAGCGCGTCGCCATCGCGGGCGTGATCGCCATGCGACCGGACGTGATCGTGTTCGACGAGGCCACCGCCATGCTGGACCCGGCCGGGCGGCGGGACGATGGCCATCGCGCAGAAGCTGAACCGCGAGGACATCACGGTCGTCTGGATCACCCACTTCATGCGGGAAGCCTCGCTGGCCGGCCGTCTGATCGTGATGGACAAGGGCAAGATCGCGCTAGAAGGCGCGCCCGCGGAAGTATTCGAACAGGTGGAGGTCGTTCGCTCGCTGGGGCTGGACGTGCCAGAGATGGTGGATCTGGCCGGGCAGCGCCGGGAAAAGAACGTGCCGCTCCCCAAAGGCGTCCTTACGGTGGATGAAATGGTGGTGGAACTTTGTCGATTGAAGTGAGGGCGCTCAGCCACATCTACATGCCGGGCAGCCCGTTTCAATCGGTGG
>JAEVZE010000408.1 GCA_023392395.1 Bacillota bacterium | reverse complement strand
CCCTACGCGAGGGTGTTGGGCTTTCGCGACCGCGCGCGGCCGCTGATCCGCGAAATTTCAGAAAGTGGCCGCATCCCGCTGATCTCCCATCCGACCGCGCTGTCCGGTGACCCATGCTTTAAAATGGAGTGCCGCGCCACCGACGTGTGGGGCCTGACCACATCCGACCCACTCTACCGCCACGCCGGTAGGGACTTCACCGAGAAGATACAGATTCTGATGGACTAAGCTACCATTCAAAGAGAATCGCCGCAACGATATATGTCTATCTGAGATTTTAGGATTCACAAGAAGGTGGTCTCTTGTCGTTCAGGAGTATCGTTGTTATCACTTCGGTTGTTCTGTCTTTTGGCTTTCTTTTCTGGAAAGTTATGGCGATGGGGTTCGGATTGAGCTACCGGCACAAATGGGTTCGGGTTGTGGATGCTGTCGCGCTTTCGGCGATCGTAACCCTCTACGTTTTACTGCACAATCGATGGGGAGCGTTGTACCGACCTGGCGGTGCATGGGTCTTTTATTCCATGGTCGCCGTTTTTTTAGGTATTTCAGTCCTTTGCACATGCCATTCATACGTTATTGACAAAGCAAGGCATAAGGCATATGAGCCTCGCAGTCAGACAGACACTCCGGAATAATCATTAATCAGAGGACGGTTCTCCGTTTCCGCTTCTTGTACATGTATTCCCCATTTTCTTCCATAAGGAGGAAGCAAAAGCAATCTACGAAGAGTGTATAAAACTTGGTTTCAAGAATGTCAGAATAACCACCGACGAAAATGATGGTAGGTATTGTTTCCATTTCTAGGTGGATGGATTCTGTCCGGTTTTCAGGGGAGCGGGGCGGACGCGCGTTCCCATTCCTCATCAAGAATCCCGTATGCGTAAGCATCATGCCAGAGTGGTTGGCCGGATGCGTCGCGCTTGAACCAGGCCTTCTTGGGGAAATGGCCCTCCCGGCGCATGTGGACGCGCTCAAGCAGCTTCCAGGAGCGCTCGTTCATGGGATTGCAGTGCGCCTCGATCCGGTGCGCGCCGCATTCCTCGAACCCATACCGCATCACCCGGAGTACCGCCTCCGTCGCGTAGCCATGCCCGCAAAAACTGCGGTTGAACACATAGCCGATCTCCCAAGTGTTGAATTGCTCCGGCCGCTGGCGGCAGAAATAGACGTTGCCGATCAGCTTGCCAGTGTCTTTGGGGCACACGGCCCAGAAGGCTTCATCCTTCGCCCTTTTCGCCGCCTCAATTTGCGCCTGCGCCAATGTCAAAACGCCATACGGCTCATACTTCACCGTTTCCTCATCGGAAAGATACTCAAACAGGTCCGCGCCGTCGTCCGGCGCGAACCTGCGGAGGATCAGCCTCTCAGTTTCCAATGTTTCCATCATGATTTGCCCCCTTTGCGAGGGTTCCAAGGGAAATCATTTCCCTTGGCGGGGTCCGGGGCAGCGCCCCGGCGTTCTCCGTCTTTAAGCCCCAGTCTTTTTCAGCGACGCGATCATCGCGCCCAGCTGCTGGTATTCCTCCGGGGTCTGATAGGTGAACATGATGTCGTAGAGGGAGCCGGTAGTGCCCGCGATGGTGGCGTTGATGCCGGTTTCGTCAATGCGGTAGACTAGCACCTTGACGCCGCCCACATCCGCCAGGGTGACTTCGCTCATACCTGCGTCAGCCTTGTAGGTCGCATACAGGCTGTCCAGTGTGTCCTCGCCCTGGGGATATTTGTAGATGTCCACGCCCATGGTATCGTTGTAGGCGGAGAAGAGCAGCCCGCCGTCCATGTCCTGCTGGGTGACGTCAATGGGCGTCAGGATTCCAGGGCAGACGAGCGTGAACTGGCCGTCGATGTCCACGGTGCGGTCCCCGGCTGGGGCTGCGACCGCGTCCGGCGGCAGCGTTTCGTCCGCGCCGGAATCGGCAGCGTCCGACGGGAGCGCAGCGTCTGCGGGCAGTTGCGCAGCCGGATCGCCCGCGCCCTGTGAGGCGTCCGGCATGGTGGTGTCCGTGGGCTGCGTTGCCTCGGCAAGTCCCGTCAGCTGCAACCCTGTCACCAAAATCACCGCCAGCATCCAGCACGAAATCTTCTTCATATGTGTATCCTCCGGTTCAAGCTCCCGTGTATCCTCTGGTTCAAGTCCCCGGCGCAAGAGAGGTGTCGGCCGTCTGTTTGTATCCTTCCGCGCGCCAGTTTTCCGCCGCCTGGGTATCGCCTATCACTTTGTACAGCTCCACCAGCTGCTTGTAGGGCTCGACCTCGGTAGGCTTCAGCGCCACGCACTTCATGTAGGCTTTCACCGCGTTTTCCCGGTTGCCGATCATATCCTGAGTCTGTGCGACCAGAAGTGCGTATTCGTAGTTCGACTGATCCAGCCGCAGCGCGTTGTAGTAGGCGTCGGCGGCGCGCTGGATCTGGCCATTGGCGCGGTCCTGATCGCCCAGCGCCTTGTAGGCGGAGGCGGGCGCGCCAAGGTTCATCTGAGCGCGAACCATCTGGCCGCCGGGTGTCCACATGAGCCAGATGGCCACCATCGCAATCCCCACCACCAGCGCGATGGCCACGATCGCCTTGATGCGGCGGGCCAGCGCGCGGTCCTCGACCGCCTCGTCGTAGAAGTTCTCGGCGGGCGTCTCCAGGTCTTCAAAGAACAGGTCCTTCTTGGGCCGCTTGGGGGGCTGGAAGGGGCTGGATTGCCTTGTGGGCGACCGGCGCGCCGGCGGCGTGACCATGCCGCCCGACGCCGTGACGGCTTTCCCGCGGGCGCTTCCCGCCAGCTTTGGCCGCTCGGCCTTGCCGCGGGCGGATCTGACGGGCAGGTCGTCGTCCTCATCG
>JAEVZE010000299.1 GCA_023392395.1 Bacillota bacterium | reverse complement strand
TTTTTCCCTTACGCATCGAAAAAACCAAAGGGTTTTTCGATGCTCAGGGCGCTTGCGGCCAAGCCGCAAGCGCTCATCCCAGACACTGGCAAATTGACAACTGAGGCAAAAGCGTGTATGATTGTTGAAAGGAAAACGCGGCCCAAGCCTCAATCGCCCGGGTCAAACCGGCGATACGCTCTGACCGGCCGCATGCGTCGCAATCAGGAGGGTGCCTATGTCCACAAGGCGCAGCCCCGCGCAGTTTCGAAGCAAGGTGACCTCAATCTTGGTGTTCTTCCTCTGCATGGCGCTGGTGGGCGGCGCGGTCTATTTGGGGTATCAGGCGCTGTTTTTTGATTATTCCGGGTACCTGCCTTCGGGCGCGAAGGTGCGGCCGTTCCTGCCGGAAGGCGGTTTCAAGGTGACCCACATGGAAGCGCCCATGGACCTTCAGGAGTACGTGGAGCCGACGATGACGCCCGGCCCCACGCTCAGCCCCACGCCCGTCCCGCTGGAATTGTACGCCGTGCGCGACACCAAGGTGCTGATGACCGGCACCGACAAGATGGGCCAGTGCGGCCTGACCCAGTGCGAGCCCTCCGCCGCCGACAAAAACACCGTGATGATGGTGCGCGGCTGGGGCTACATCAAGGGAGCCGACGCCTCGCTGAGCAACATCTACCTTGCGATCTCCGCCAAGAACGGCGACGACCACCGCTTCTACAAGGTCATTCGCCAGTCGGGCTCCACCGGCATTCAGCATGACCCGTCCACCGGAGCCAACCTGGACCAGGCAGACTTCGCGGCCGCGTTCAGCGTGGACACCTACGGCGACGGCGAATACAAGCTGGGCCTTCTGATCCAGGTGATGAACGGCAAGAAGGTTGCCGAGCAGGCGTACTACCCGCTGGGCGAAACGTACAACTTCTTCGTGGTCGGAGGCAAGATCCAGTGAGGGCAGGCTGTCAAAGCACACAGCCCATTGGTGGCCGGGCGCAAGAGCGGCTCCTCCTCCGAACCGATCATCCGAGATATTGCTCGCCCGGCAGTCTGTAAAGGAAGAATCCTGTAACATAAAACGGCGCGGCTCCCGAAAGGGAACCGCGCCTCGTTTTTTCAGACCTCTTGCGCTATCCGACCGTTACGCCGTAGGACTTGAGCAAATCGCCGATCGGCGGAAGGGTCGAATCCGGCGCGTCGGTTGTAAGTCCGCCGGTCTCATCGGAATTGTCCTCGCTAAAATCGATGTTATCCTGGAAGTCGCCTTCGGATGGTGGCACATCGCCCTCTTCCATCTGCGTGTCGCCGGAGACAGGCACATCGCCCTCCTCCATCTGGCCGTCGCTGGTTACAGGCACATCGCCTTCCTCCATCTGACCATCGCCGGTGACAGGCACGTCGCCCTCCTCCATCTGGCCGTCCGCGGTGTGGTACTCGTCAGGCACGCTGGTTTCGTCAGGCAGAACGCCCTCGTCGGTGGACATGGTCCAGCCGTCGCCGGTTCCGGGCAGCGCTTCCTGGCCAGTCACCTTCTGCCAGATCCAAAGCCCGCTCTTGCCCACGATGTCGGGATCCCGCGAATAGAGGTAAGCCTCGCTCACCAGCCCCCCGATGGCCACGACCAGCACCACGCTTGCGAACGCCATTGAGAAAAACCTGCGCGCCTTGTGCGCTTCGGTCATCCGCACAGCCTGGCGACAGAAACCGGACACGGAAAGAACCAGCCCCACCAACGGCAGCCAGCTGAAAATCAGGCCGAACAGCGACTCCCACAGGCCGCGCGACATCTTGGCGCATTCGGCACGTTCATGGCTTCTGGAATACTTCGGCATACGTCACCCTTCAGTCGAGATGTTGCGCGCCGAACAGGCGCGCTGATATGATCGCCTATTTTGTCAGACGTCCACCCGGCGGGAAAGTTCCAAATCCCGGGTTTGCAGCGCCAGTTGTGCATGGCCTTCAGAAGCCTAGGAGGCGCGGCTTCCGACCCGAATGATCGCCTCCGAGTCACTTCCAATCGTTCCCGGCGACCCGCGCGCCAAGAACGTGTTTCACGGATCAGTGCGCACCCTGATACATGAAACAACTCCTTCGGTCAATGAGCCGCCCGGAAAATCCGAAGAATTTCAGGCTCACGAAGACTTCTTCCCATGCGTTGAAAAGCCGCATCGCGGATTTTCAACGCTCTGCGCTACAGCCGAGCGCGAGCCGAGCGCGTCTGCGCGGCATGCACCACGTCCAGATCGTGCCGGGCGCGCATCTTGCGCATGATCAGCCCCACGGTCTCCTCCATCGCCCCGCCCTCCAAATAGTCGGCGGGCAACGCGAAGTCCGCGCGGCGCTGCAGCAGCATTTCGTCCGCCAGCGCGCTGCCGCCTGGCGCGTACACCACGATGGAGCAGCCGCCCTTGAGCTTGGTCATCTTCATGCAAGGCACGTCGGTCAGCCCGTCGCCCACGTAGATCATGTTGGCAAACGGCACGCGCCTCAGGTACTCCGGCGTGTGGGCGTTCAGGTCGTGGTCGTTGGTCACGTCCAGAATGCCCTTGTTGATGCGGAACAGGTACTGGGTCTTGGCGGTGTAGTTGACATCGGTGGCCGGCCAAATGGCCCGCCCTTCGTCGTCATACACGTAGGAGGCCGCGAAGACCGCCTTGAACGCGCCGGCGATGCGGGAGCCGTCGATGATCTCCTTGAGCCCGGAGGAGATGATGTAGTGCTCTACCTTCACACCTGCGGCCTCGCCGATGGCGTTGACGCGTTCGAACCAGCTCTCCACACCTGGGTAGAACTCCACACTTCGGCCCAACGCCTCCAGCGCCTCCCGGGTCAGGGGTTTCCCCGCCCGCTCAGCCGCGGCGCGCATCATGTACATGTAGGCCAACACGCCGTCGGTCAGATTCTTCAGCGCGAAGGTGCGGCAGTCTGCCCAGAACGCATCCGGATTGATACTCAGGCCAGGCAGAAAGCCGTACTCCTGCATGTCCTTGGGGGAGAGCGTCTTGTCAAAGTCGTAGATGAGTGCGACGATGGGCGTTGGCCGCATGGGGAAGCCTCCTTTCCGGATCGGACAGACGCCAGTTCAACTCTTTCGTAAAAACCACAGGGCAGGGCATATGCCCTGCCCTGTACCGGTCTCGAAAAGGCGCCTTATGCGGCAGGCGCCTCGCCGCCCTCCGGCGCGGGTGTGGCTTCGCCGCCTTGGGGCGCTGTGGTGGCGGATTTCTTGTTGGCATTGCGGGGCGCGTCGTCGGCGTAGAGCAGATTCTGCACCTCAGACGTCGCGATGCCGTCTTCCTTCAGGCCTGCGGCCTTCTGGAACACCTTGACCGCAGACACCGTGGCCGGGCCGTAGTCGCCATCCCGGACGCCGTTGAACCAGCCCAGCTTGTACAGGCGGTCCTGCAGGTTCTTGACCTGCTTGTTGTTCTTCATGCCCTTCTTCAACGTCTTGTAGGGCGAGGGCGTGGCGGTGGCCTTGGGCTCGGGGGTGGGAATGGTCGTCAGGTCCACGCCGCTGCGGATGGCGGTGAGCTGCTCAACGCCTGTGGCGGCCTCAAGCTCCGTGATCTTGCCGTTGATGAGCGCCCAGTTCTTCTCGGACTCCTGGGACAGTGAACCCAGCGCGGTTTCACCGGCGCTCAGTACCGCGAGGGCATCGGTGTCGGTGGCGAGCTTGATAGATTTCTGGATGGCAAGCAGCGTATCGATGAAGAGCTGGTCGTTCTCCAGCGGCTGTTCAGGCAGGAGCTTTTGGATCTGCTCGCTCTCGCTGTCCTGCTGCTGATGGGCGGCGGTTCCTATCTGATCGGCGCGCCACAGCTTGACGATCTCCGCGCGGTACTGATCGGTCGCGTGCTGCTTGACCAACGAAAGGCCCTCAGTGTACAGCGTATAGGTAACGCCGGGCACCTTGGCGCGCAGGGC
>JAEVZE010000271.1 GCA_023392395.1 Bacillota bacterium | reverse complement strand
GTTCAGGCGCGGGGAATACGCTCTTCTCTCATCTTGCAGGTATTACGCGGAAATCAGGTTCTTCAGCGGCACGTAGCCGACCTTGCCGTTTTTGATCACCCGGATCAAGCCCCAGTTGCCCGACTTCGCCAGCAACACCACGGTGTACTTGCGGGTCAGCGTGCCCTTGACGCTGGCCTTCGTCGTGGCCTTCTTGTAGACCTTGACGCCCTTGGAGGAACTGGCCCGGTAGATCTTGCCCACGTCATAGGTACGGTAGTACTTCAGGTTGGAGGGAAACACGTAACCAGACAAGCCGGTGGAGGTCTTGATGCGCCACCAATTGTTCTTGGTGCTCAGGTGGATGACCTTCTCACCCTTTTTCAGCTTGCCGATCACCGTGGAGCCGGATTGCGGCTTCTCGCGGATGCGCACGCCGTTTTCGGTCGACTTGTAGATCTTGCCCTTTTCCGCTGCTGCGCCCAGCGGCGCGAGGGCCAGCGACATCGCCAGCACAAGGCAAAGAAGCCCAAGCACACATCTGCGGACCTTCATGCGATTCCACTCCTTACGCGGTCGTAACCAAGCCACATTGTATCACACGCGGAGCAACCATTTGCATAGTTAGAGTTACAAATCTATTACGCAACAATCATGTTTTACTTGGGGTCTTTGGGCTCTTTGGGCCTGCGCCCCATGGAGCCGCCGGTTACTTCGCTGGCGCCGCGGGCGAGCCTGTGCTTCATGCCGTCAAAGGTCCCGGTGGCGGCCAGAGCAAAGATCACGCCAGCAACGATCACACCGCCGATTAACCATAAGACGCCTTTTCCGGCCGATTTGTTCCCTTGTTGCGTATTTGTTTGCGAAGATTCCGCTTTTGCGGCCCCACCGAACAAAACTTTGTTCAGAACGTCCGCCATGTACTGGGTGGACTGGATCGCTCGGTTCTTGTCGGTAGAAACGGTGCCAAACTCCAAGAGCACCGACTGCGGATACAACTCCTGATTGTAGTTGCCCTTTCCGATGAAGATGTCCTTGATCAGCCCCGGATATGTCTTATCGGCGGTGGCCTTGATCTGCTTGGCGAAGGTCCGGTTGGCGTCGGCGTTGGGGTTGGAGCGCCCTACCTCCAGACGCACCTTGGAAGCATCCTCGCCTTTGATCGTCTTGTCATACTCCTTCGGGTCGGGGATGCCGTCCCGGTGGACGTCGATCAGCGCCTCGGGCTGTTTTTTCAGAAGTTCCTCGGCCGTCTGGCGGGACCTTCTGTACGCGCCGGCGTCGTGGGGCAGATGGCTGCTCTCATCGTAGACCACCTGCACGCCCATCTTCTCCAGATTGTCCTTCAGCGCGTTGCCCACGTCCAGGATGCCCCCGTTCTTGGTCTTGGAGGACGTGCCGTCGGTGGGTTCGTAGGATTCGTCGGTGTGGGTGGAATACATCGCCACCAGCTTTTTGCCGCTGCCCGATGCGTCCGGCGAGGCGTTTGCCGCAGCGGTCGCGCCCGGCGAGGCGGAAGGCGCGCTGGTCGCCGCCGCGGCACCGGAGAACACGGTCTGTGTTTCGACGCGGGCCTCATAGGTTTCCATGCCCACATAGCTTGCGGTGGCGGTCAGCATCGAGTCGTCCACGCTGGTCACAATGTAGAGCTTGTCGTCCCCCGCGATGTATTCGTCGTCCTGATAGATGCGGCCGGCGTAGGAGGTCAAATACGCGCCGTTCCCGTCGTAAATGCGGTAGACGATGTCGTCCTGATACTCCGGCTCCTCCGCTCCGGCGCAGACGGGCGTCAGGAGCAGCATCATAAGCAGCATGGCGGTCAGCCGTTTCATTTTCCCCTCTCCTTCCCCGTTCTGGCGCCCCGGGTGGCGCGCTCGATCAGTTCGCCGAACAGCTCCGCCAGCAGGACCGCCAGCACGCCCGCGATGACCACCGCGTCGAACGCGCCCGCGCCACCCAAGATCAGCGTCTGATCAATGCCCTGACTCCAGTTGATCACCGCCTGAGCGGTATCGGCCAGCATGACGCCCAGCACGCCCGCGATAAACGAGGCGCGCCTCGAGCGGCCGAACACGTAGGCCACCACCGCCGCCGAGATGCCATACAGGTAATTGGGGTCAATCTGCGTCCGCTCCGGCTCCGCGGGCAGGAAGCGGCCCAGCGCGAACACCGCCGCACCCGCCAGCACCGCCGCGATCAGCGAACGCCATTTCTCCCAGGCGGTTTCAGCTTTTACGATCAAGTAGACCGCGAGCCCCAGCGGCACCAGCGCGCCGCCGATGTTGAACGCGAACAACGGCGTCACCTGAATGTCCGGGATGACGCCGCCCACGATGATCAGCGCGACGAACAGCATCGCCTGCTTGTCCGTCAGGCGCAACCGGTCCAGCGCGCGCTGGCCGACGCCGAACATGACGAGAATTCCGACTACGATCAGCAATATAAAACCAAAGGACATACCATCACCTCTCGCGTGACAGTATGTCCAGCTGTTGCGTTGAAAATCCGCTACGCATCATTTCTGCGCGAGGGGATTTCTATGTACGCCTGAAATCCTGCGGGATTTCCGGGCGACGTACTGACTTGTGGTATTGTTTCCTCCACCAGTGTCCGCACTGGTTACGGAAACGACATTCCCGACGACAAGTCGCCGGGAATGATTGGAAGACCGACGAGCGGCGGCGGGCAGCCCAAGGAGAGCCGCCCGGCGGTTTTCCTTCGCTAGTCCGCGCTTCGGATGGCGGCCAGCGATGAAAGCCTGGTCGCCCGCTGCGCCGGGTAGAAGCCCGAGCCGATGGAGATCAGCACCACGAACAGCCAGGTGCCCAGCGCCAGCGCGGGCGGAATGATCGAAACCGTCGCGCCCTCCTCGGCGAACATGCCGCCCGACTGCATGATGCTGGAGGCCATCTGCTGCAGCCAATCCACGGTGTTGAGCGCATAGCTTAATAGATAACTGGCCGTCAGCCCCAGCGCGCCGCCGAATATGCCGATGTAGGCGGCCTCGCTCAAAAACATCACGCGGATGTTGCCCAGCTTGCAGCCCAGCACCTTCATCACGCCGATCTCGCGGGTGCGCTCGTAGATGGACATCATCATGGTGTTGGCAATGGAGAGCGCCGCAACCAAGAGCGAAATCGCGCCGATAAACCCCAGGAACGCCTGCATGGTCTGGATCTGCTTTCGGATGGTGTTCACGGCGTCCATCGTGCTGTAGCACTGAACGCCCATGTCCAAAAGGTCCTTGACCACGCCTTCCACCGAGTCCACGTCTTTGGCCAGCACGTTGACGTTGTCGTACTTGTCCAGGCTGTCCACGCCCATGTCCTTGAACAGCGCCTTGTTGTCCTTGAACAGCTTCTTCAGCCAGTTGAGGTTGACCACCGCGCCGTAGGAGTAGGTCATGTCGTTGATGTCGGCGGGCAGTGTGCCGATCAAGCGGGCCTTGTAGTCCTTGGTCTTGATGACGGGCTCGTCGCTCACGTTCGCGGAGTCCTCCTGGATCTCCTCCCAGCTCATGGTCATGGTGTATGCCTCATTCAGCCAGTTGACCTTGGGCAGCGGCAGCGGCTTTTTGTCCATCATCAGCGTGTAGATGTCCGCCATGTCGTCCGGTTTTTTCGGGTCCTGAAAGGACATCATGCTCACTTCCGACATGATGAATTCCATCGTGCCGGTGGAGGACGAAAAGTACCGCCCGCTCTTGAGCTTGACCATCTTGGCAAAGTCCTGCGGCAATACGCCCATCAGCATGGTGGGGTTTTCTCGCTTGCCCACCTTGACGGTGAAGTTGACGCCCGCGTACAGGCTGACGATCGGCGTGACCGCGCTGACTCCCTTGATGGAGCGGATCCTGCGGATCACGCTGTCGTTGATGGTGGTGATGCGGTTGCCGGTGGCGGTTGTAGAGGAGGACTCGGAATAGCCGTAGTTGGGGTACACCTGGATCATCCTGAGGTTTGTGGCCGCCTCCAGCGCCGCCAGCTGCGTCTTTTCCGCGCCGTAGCCCAGCGAGATGGTCACCACGATGGCCGCCGTGCCGATGACCACGCCCAGCATAGTCAGGGCGCTGCGCAGCTTGCGCCGCCTCAGGTTATTGAGCGCCGCGGACAGGATGTCAATCCATCTCATCGTCTTCGAACATCCTCCGGCGGCGGCGGCGCGCCGACATGGCGATCGCAAGAATGATCATCAGCAGGATCAAGCCCACCGCCGCGTACAGCCAGGGTGGCAGGTACTGCATGATCTGGGCGGCCGACGGCGTCTCCGGCGCGGGGGTCTCCATCGTTTGGTCGAACTGGCTCTCGTCGTAGTTCATGTCCTCCAGCGCGGCCACGTTGAGGGTGAACGGGCGCGTCTCGGTGGTCACTTCGCCGATGGCGTTTTCGTAGGTCACCTGCAC
>JAEVZE010000231.1 GCA_023392395.1 Bacillota bacterium | reverse complement strand
ATTTTCCGCTCCAAAGCCGCCTGAGTCCGAAGCCCACCTTGACCGCGTATTCAGAGACCGTCACCAGGTACACGTACTCGACGGGCCAGCGGAATACCAGCGCAGCCAGGAACGCCAGCGGCACGCCCAGAAGCCACATCGGCAGCACGTCCAGCAGCATTGAAAAGGTCGAATCCCCGCCCGAACGGAAGATGCCCACGACCATCGCGGAGTTGGCCGCGATCAACGGCAGCGCAAAGGCGAAGATCTGGATCAGCCGCTGCGCGCTTTGCTTGGTCGCCTCCCCGACGCTGAAGAGGTGGGTGATCTCGCCGCCAAAAAGCAGGATGGGCACCGCGGTCACCGCGGCGACCGCCACGTTCATGATGAGAAGCCTTTTGGCGTCGCGAATGGCGTCCCCCTCCCGCCCCGCGCCGATGGACATGCCGATCATGACGGCGGCGGCCTGGGTGGTACCGCGCAGGATCACCGACGCCAACTGTTCGACGTTGTTGTAGATGTTGACCGCGGACGTCGCCGCCGAAGAATTGATCATGTTGCCGTAGGTAGCCGCGTAGGCGACGACGCCAAACGCCCACAGCATTTCGTTGCCCACCACCGGCAGTACAACCTTCAAGAATTTGCGAACGAACTCGACCGGCAGCCGCCTGAACTGCTTTACGCCCTTCAGCCGAATGTACTTTTTCTGGAGGCCGATGGTCAGAAGGATCGCAAGCTCCGCCAGAACGCCCAAGAGCGACCCTGCCGCCGCGCCCGCAACCTCCATCCTGGGCGCACCGAACTTGCCGAAGATCAGGATGTAGCTCATCAGTGCGTCGATCGCCGCGCCCGCAAGGCTTGCGAACATCGGCAGCATGACCCGCTCGGTGGATTTGAATGTGGCGCCCAGCATCGCCGAAATCGCATATGGGAAGAAGGACAGCGCCACGATGCGCAGGTAGATCGAGCCGTACCAGAGCGCCTCGGGGGAGTTGAGCAGTGGCGTGAGCACCCATGCGGGTGCCAGAATCGACGGGATTGCAAACACCAGCGCCGCGATCAGCCCCGCCACAATGCCCAGATCCAGCGTCCGATCAATGCCGTCCTGATCGCGCTTGCCCCAATACTGGGCAAAGAACGCCGACGCGCCGCCCGCCATTCCAAAGGCGGTGATCTGGAACAAGAATGCGAACTTGTTCGCCTGGGTCACGCCGGAAATCGTGTACTCTCCAAGCAAGGCCCGTCCCTGTTGAAGCTGGCCCACCAGGACGCTGTCTACGATCTGCATCGCCGCGATCATCAACGTCTGCCCCATGATGGGCAGCGCCAGCTTGGAAAAATTGCGCAAGAAGGATCGCTGCGGCTTACGGACAATCTCTTGCATACTCACTGTCCCTATCCGTTGTGTTTAACGGTCGGAAATTGTGCAATCCGGATGGACGAATTGCCAAAGGGCGTCAGTTCAATCACCTGTTCCCTGGGCCAGTCCGCCTCCGGCTGAATCGGTGGCTGCGCCGCGCTCCCGCCCTCCAGTTCCCATCCGGGAACCGGGACCGCCTTGACCAAGACCTTCGCAGCGTCCTCACCACGCTTAAAAGAACGCGCCTTTTCGGGTTCGATGACAGCCTTCATCGCCTCGTCCGCGACCAGCGCCCAATTCCAGGGAGATCCGGCCGTCACCTGCCACTGGGCGGTGTCCAGCTTCTTCCAGACCTCCTCCGGCCTCAAGCACATGACGAGCGCCCCCAGCTCCACCGCCGCCGACTGGTGGAACCACCGGCTCACCCGCGGCTGCATCGGCAGATCCAGCGTCACCCGCTCGCAGCCGGTCCACTTGCGGCGCACGCAGCCGGATTCGCCCGCCCGGAGCGACATCAGTTCGCCCTCCGGAAGCCGGATCATCGCCTGCTCCGCCCAGGCCGGGATGCGCAGGTACAACGGGAATTCCGTTGGACGCTTGACTGTGACTTCGATGGACACCTGGGTATCAAATGGGTAGGAGGTTTCCACCTTAAGCCGCACGCGGGTACCGCCCGCCACGAAGTTGACCTGGCAGGGCGCGTAGGACGCCGCCGCAAGGCCGTCGTCCGCCGTGGCGTACCACAGAGACGACGCAAACCTCGCCCACGCCTGCTGCTGCGAAAGCGCGGGGATGGGATCGGCCGCGCCATAGAGGCTGGCGTCCTCCCCGGCGTTGTACCAGGGACGGGGCGCGCGGGTTACCGCCGCCTGGTTGACCTGTCCCAAGTGCTGGCAGGCGTCCATGCCCTGATTCGCCATCGAAGGCAGCATGTTGAACGCCAGCTTTTCCAGGATGTCGCCCAGCTCCGGCTGGTCCTCCACGCCGACGGCCATCAGCGTCTCCAGCGTTGCCATCATCTCGGCCACCGCTTCGAGGTTCACGCCCTGAACAGGGCTGGCCCCCGCCAGGTGGTCGTCGCCGGTGAACATGCCCGCCGCCACGCCGTGGTGCTTCATCAGCTTCTGCCAGCCCACCTTGAACGCGCCAATTTCCTTGAAGCCGGACTTGAACAGGTTCACGATGCCCGGCTCGCGAAGACCGACGGCCACGTTGACGGCGTCGGACAGCGCGCATTCCTTGCGGAAGTAGGGCTGCGACGCGCCGGTCAGCGGCTCCTCCTTCTCCATCGAGCGGGAGAGCCCTGCCCAGGGGCGCTGCTTTTCCATCGGCCGGATGTGCGGGAAGATGTGGAAATGGTTGGTCCAGTCCAGGGCCTGGCCCTTGATCTTCTTGACCAGCGTCAAAAGGTGGTTCATGCCCGTCAGATCGTATAGCCACAGCGCCAGCAGCATGTTGTCCCCCGCTCGCGCGACGGCGTCGCCGGTCAAGGGTTTTTCATCCAGATTGTTCAGCTGGTAACGAAAAAAACGATCCAGAAACACCAGCGCGCGCTTGTCGGAAGTGGCGGTAAAGTAGTTCTGTGCAGCCCTTGCGGCCACAATACGCGGCCACCATTCGTCGTCGTCCGCTGGGCCGAACCACCCATCCTCTCCCTGGCTGTCAAACGCCCAGTCCAGGTAGCGCTGCGCCTTGTCTTTTAGATTTTGGTCGTCCAGCGCGTAGGCCAGCCATACAAGGCCGTCCAGGTACATGGGCGCCAAGTTGCCCCCGCCCACGTCCCCGCCCAGCCAGGCGCACTTCGACCCGATTTCAGGCCAAGTTTCCGGAAGGCCGCCGACCACCTGGGCCTGCGCCTCCATCTGCTCCCGCAGCCACCCCTCCGGGCGAATCGCGCCCAATGGAAGCGGCGCGAGGCGGTTTTGCACCAGCGGCGCGCGGCTGAATATGGCTTTACCGATCATTTGGTAGCTCCTCCGCTGAAGGTGATAAATTCGCATTCGATGCGGCCGTTGTACAAACGCCTGCGTTTATCGGCCCGGCGGCCGAACGCGCGCTCAAAGCCGCGATCCGCGGTCAACGCCGAGACGGACCAGCCCGAGCGGCGCTGCAGAGCGCCCAGTTCCCGGGCCACCACCTGGGCCACGTGCGCATCTCCCGAGCGTTCTCCATACGGCGGGTTGGTCACGATCACGCCAGGTTCGCCGCCCGCAGAAGCGTTGCGTACATCGCATTTTTCCAGTGTGATCCGCCCGCTCAGCCCCGCCTGCGCCACATGGCGCGCGGCAAGCTCCAGCGCATTCGGGTCGAGGTCGGAACCGCGGATGTCCATCGGGCGCGACTTTGCCGCCTCGTGGCGGTCTTTCGCCGCCGCGCGGGCCTCGGCCATCGCGTCCTTGGGCATGAACGCCCAGCTTTCGCAGTCAAAGGGCCGCATGAGACCCGGCGCGCGGTCCAACGCGATCAGCGCGGCCTCAATCAAAATCGTGCCAGTGCCGCAGCAGGGGTCGTAGAGCGGCAGGCTGGGCCGCCAGGGAGACAAAAGCGCCAGGGCCGCCGCCAGCGTCTCGCGAAGCGGTGCTTCGCCATTCCAGGTGCGGTAGCCCCGCCTGGAAAGCGCCGCGCCGGAGCTATCCAGCGCCACCACCACCTGATCCTCATGGATTGATACATCAATGGCGTAGGTCGCGCCGGTTTCAGGCAGCCAGTCCACGCGATAGCTGGACTTCAGCCGCTCGACGATCGCCTTTTTTGTGATCGCCTGGCAGTCCCTGGGGCTCATCAGCTGCGAGCGCGCGCACTGCGCGCGCACCGGGAAGGC